>JAJFHK010000145.1 GCA_021775655.1 Filomicrobium sp.
TCCTGCCAACTTAAAAAACGCAGGGATCGATCCTGCAGCGGTCGATGCGGTGATTCTCAGCCATTGCCATCCCGATCACGCCGGCGGACTCGTCAATGCCAACGGCAAGTCGATATTCCCGAACGCACAAGTCTACGTCAACGAGGAAGACTTCAAATTCTGGACAGACGAAGCGAAGCTCTCCGGCGATACCAAACCGTTTGTTGAACTCGCACGCGCAAACCTTCTTCCTCACAAAGATCGCATGCAGTTCATCAAGGGTGGGCAGGAGATTATCACCGGCGTCACCGCTATCGATGCGCCGGGACACACCGTTGGCCATACGATGTTCATGCTCTCTTCCGGCGGCAAGACTCTCGCTGTGACCGCCGACTGCGGCCATCACAGTGTATTGATGGTGGAGACACCGAAGATCGAGTTTGCCTACGATACGGATTCCAAACTGGCTGTGCAGTCGCGTCTCAGAATCTGGGACATGTTGGCCACCGACCGAATTCCGTTCATTGCCTTCCATTTCCCTTGGCCTGGCGTTGGCAATTTGGCGAAGCAGGGCGATGGTTACCGATACTATCCCACGCCAATGCGACAAGGGTGATGTACGCTGCAGCGAAGGCTGCGAATGGAAAAAAAGTGAGTATTGAAGCCGGCAGGCGTCATTGGGCCATGTTGGATAGAGCAGATTTCGGATTGGAGATTCAATGATGAATACGAGCGCGAGAATAGGGATGACAAAAGTTACGGCCTGGCTTGGGGTGCTGTGCTTGATGATATCGGCTGGCGTAGCCCCCGCTCTCGCTGACGGCGAAATGTGGGCTTCGGTGCGCGGAGACATCTTTGGCGAGCGCCCGGTCGAAGTGGCAACCAATGGCTATAAGCTCTACGTCGACAACACGATCAAGGATGCAGCGATGCTTCCAGTGTCTATCCGTATTCCTGCCGACAAGGTCGATGTAACAAGCAAGGTTCACCTGCTGGTCGATTACAACCCCGCGCCTGTTGTAGCCGTAATCGCATTTGGTCCGGCATACCGGAACGGAATCGATATTGGCGAGCGCAAAATCAACACACGCATTCGCATGGATCGAATTTCGACGGTACGGGCCGTTTTTGAAACAGTCGATGGAAAACTGTTCATGGCCGAAGCATTTGGAGCATCCGGCGGCGGATGCTCATCGGCATCAGCAAAGGACCACGACCGGGCCCTGGCCCAGTTAGGCCGGGTTAAGGTGAAGGTCGCGGCCCAGCCGGCGATCGGCCAGAATTGGCGCGATGCGATTGTCATGATCCGTCATCCGAATTTCACCGGAATGCAGCCCGATGCAGAGAAGGGCGGGTACACCCCGGCTTGGTTCGTGGAGAAGATCGACGTGTCGTTGCACGGAAAAAGTGTCGTCTCGATTGCAGCCGGGATCTCACTTTCAGAAGACCCCAATTTCCGCTTCACTTTTGCCGACGAAAGCGAGGAGAGCATCCTCTCGGTTTCAGCGATTGACTCGAAAGGCAAGCAGTTCTCGGCAGTCGGTGGCCCGAACAGCTAGTCACGGATTTCGCACAATGCGAACTAGGACGTGTGCCCCGACGTGAAATTAAATCGGAAAGCTGTGGAGGACGATATTGCTATGGGCCAACAGCTGGAGAATTCGCCGGGTTCTAAAGGTGCGGCCAAGTTTTTAGGCCTCGTTATCGTCCTATCGCTTGGGGCGACGCTACAGGTCCAAGCCATGGGCTACGCATCCGTTACATGCGACGAACTGCACGAGCACAAGGACCAAATATACTATGACAATGGCTATTGCCTCTCCGATAGCCAAGCAGCAGCTCGTGGGGACAAGGGACGTTGCACGATCAAGGAGTTTTCTGAGGTCCCGTTTTCAGATAAGGACCGTCAAAATCTGATGCTTATCGCCAGGAACGAAGTCAAAAAAAAATGTCCCAAGACTTCGCCTGCACCTATGGCTGATCCATTTGAAAAGTGAGATTCGATTGCGGGTTTTGACGATGCCAATTTCGAAGAACACCGCTGACCTCAAAGGCGAGAAAGTATTTTGTTTCTGAGACCCCTGATCTGCACAACCGGGGGTAATCGCGTCCGCATGCTGTGAGCAAACGATCTGGCACGAAAGATGCTGGGTGTTTACCAAACCAGACAAGCACGGAGGCGGCAATTGAGTACAGACATTGAGAAGGCGTTGCAATCGAACGCGATCAAGTGCTCCGTCGTGCTCACGGAGGACGCCTATTCGCTCACCCGGCAACAAAAGCGCGTACTTAGACTCCTTAGCGAAGGTAGTTCTAACAAGATCATAGCGGCACGGTTGGACATCTCGGAAGCCACCGTCAAAGCGCACATGTCAGAGATATTCAAGTCATTGAACTGCCAGAATAGAACGCAGGCGGCACTCATGGGTCTGTGTTTGAGATTCGGATTGCCCATCAATATTATCCGCGGTGACGGTGAGCCCGCGACGGGGTCCGAATCCTCCGACGACTAATTCCTCCATTGAGTTTCCCTCTTACGTCCGTCGTCCAATCCAGATAACTCTTCATAATGGCGCGACACGTGTCTCACGTGTGAGCCAGTCGCAGTGCCAGTGGGTCGGGCTAATCGACGGTGCGATTTTTCGCAAAGAATAGATCTTGGGACCTGTCAATCGCCTGCACGAAGAAAATGGCGCTGGCGACTCAAAGTTGTGGAGTTAGCGCCGACAAGGCACCCCGCGGGCCGCTCACGTAGACGATCACCCAGACATGATAGACATGTTATTGATTCGGATTGAGTGACAGGAAATTTTCAATGAGTCGATTGTTCGAAGAACTTGATTACCGCCAGACGCCCATCGGTCCGCTCAGCCTAAGACGCCGCCGGGAGCTATCAACCGGCGATGATGTTTTTGAAATTAAGCTTGGCGAAGAATTTCTAATGTCTAGCCAGTTTACGGCTTCAGAGATTGCTCTTGCCCGCCTAGGTCTGGCCGAAATCGGCATCAACGGCCCACTTGATATTGTCGTTGGCGGGCTAGGGCTCGGTTACACGGCAAACGAAGTGCTGCAACACGATCAGGTCGGCTCCCTTATCGTCGTCGATGCTTTGGAAGCCGTCATTGACTGGCATCGCTCGCATCTTCTGCCGCTAGGCACTGCCCTGACGGAGGATGCACGCTGCACATTCATCCACGGCGACTTCTTCAAGTTGGCAGCGTCTCCGGGCGGCTTCGATCCAATTCGTCCCAAACGACGGTTTCATGCCATTCTGGTCGACATCGATCATTCCCCGGACGCCTTGCTCGATCCCGCACACGCCTCATTTTATCAGCCCGAAAGTCTGGCACGGTTGCACCGCCATCTTCATCCGGGCGGTGTCTTCGGTCTGTGGTCCAACGAACGGCCAGATGACGGCTTCACCGACCGCCTAGCTGCTGCGCTTTCGACTGCAAGGGCCGCGACCGTTACCTTCCCAAACCCGCTGCAGAACAATGAATTCACGCAAACGGTTTATTTAGCCAAAGCTTAATTCGAAGAATTGCAGTGCGTCGTTTTGGGTCTTAATGCAGCAGGATCTAAATAAGTATTTTCAAACAGTAAGCGAAGCAGATTTATATTTTGAAGTTGCGGGCGACGCGAAATGATTTGCTTACCAATAAGCTCCAGTCTCCAAAACTCAGTAGGCGAATTTTAGTCGCCGCCTAGGGAATGGAGCGGACACTCGTATTGCCGTCCATTTCCAGGGAATTTGGAGAGTAGTATGAGTGAGAAGTCCGGCGTCTCGGCGCAATCGGTTGCTTTTTCGGCTAGCGACTGGTCGGCGATTGTCAGCAACCCCGAAACACGCGTAAGCGTTTCTCAGTCCGGACATCTGGCCGTAACAACGCCCGATGGGCGAACGATTGAAATGCCTGGCGCAGACGCGCTGATTGCTTCATATCGCGACCGTCCCTGGGTTCTCATCAAGCATCTCGAAGAAAATCGCAACGATTTAACTGCGCTTAATCCAGCCTCCAATGGACCCGGCCTAAAACAGGCCGTCGAGCGCATTAATGCTCAATTGCGCAATCCCGAAGCCAACGACAAACCCAGCGATGCCGAATCCGGAATGGCAAGCACGCCGCAGCCCGACGGAGCTCCGTTCCCAGATGTAGGGGACGGTCGCGCCGTCTCCGGCACCTTCGGCGTAGGCTCCTCGACGCTGTTTCCGCTCGGAGGGCTTGCCGATACTAACCTGTCTCTCGTCTCGCCATTGAAACGCGAAACCGCGCAATTCGGCCGTGACGACCTTAAGCGAGGAGAGGTTGGTGCGGCCGGACAGGAATTGAATACGGCGACCGGCAATGCTCTCGGACATCTCACTGGCCTCGGAGATGAGGAACCGGGCCTGCGCAATGGCGAGAAGGTTACCTCCAGTGACAACACGCGCTTCACAGGAATAGGCACCGGTGTCGGCAACGGCATCGACCATCTTTGGCTGCTTGGTGACTTCGAGTACTATCGTGCCGCCGACGACTTTCTCAGCGTCGATGAAATTCTACCCAAATATGATGACGGTGTTCCCAGTTATGGGCCGCTTCTTCGCGAAGTCTGGAACTTCGGATCGATTGAAGATCACCTCTTTTCAGACACACTATTCGACCCGCTGGCGCTCGTTTCGGTTCCGGGCATCAAATGGACCATGGACCCGGCCACCGGCACGCTTGTCATCAATCCGGACGGGACGTTCACGTTTACGCCAGCAAACGGATTTTCAGGCGATGCAGAATTCACAGTAGAGCTGACCGATCCGCGTACCGGCGAACCGATCAAAGAAGAGATCGTAATTCCCGTTGCTGCAGTGGCTGATCCGGCACTGATTGATGGCGCGGCGATAACGCCAGAAGACACAAAAGTCAGGATTCCGGTCGACCTGGAACTTGGCGACAAGGACGGGTCGGAAACGATCGAAAGCGTCGTGATTAGCGGTATCCCTCCTGGCGCGGTGTTTGGCTGGAATGCAAACATCGGCGCCAATGTCGAATTGCGGCCAAACGGCACCTACCTCATTACAGGCGATACAGAAGACGTGATCCGCACGCTTCGCACGCTGACCTTGCTGCCGCCCGACGACTTTTCCGGAAAGATAACGCTTGGCGTTGACGTTAGGACCATCGAGAGCAACGTTCCTCCAGGAACGGAAATCATCACCGAGCGCGCCCACGTCCATCACGACTATGTCGTCGATGTCATCCCTGTCGCCGACGTTCCAGATGTGACAGGTGACAAGGACGAGGTCACACCGGAAGACACCCGCGTTCTGCTTGATGAGCTGGCGGGCAATCTAAACGACCTTGACGGCTCCGAGTTCTTGAAATTTGAGATTTCCGGCGTTGATCCCGACGCACGACTCGAGAACACAGCCGGCGTCGAGTACACATTCACGCTGGCAGCGGGCGGGACAAAGACGTACGAAATTGACCCCGCCGATATTGCAGACATCTACTTTGACCCGCCGCCAAACGACTTTGGCGATTTCAATATGCAGATCACGGCTATCGCCACAGAGTTCGCCAATCTCGATCAGGCGACCAACACGGCGCCGATCTGTGTTCACGTCGATCCCGTTCCAGATCCGATCTTCATTAACTCGCCAGATCCGCAAGTTGACGAAGACGGCACAGTGAACATTGGCGCCGGCATCACCATTGCATTCGGCGATCCGGACGGCTCCGAAGTCCTGACGGATGTTACGGTCACAGGGTTCCCACAGGACTCGATAATTCGTTACAACGATATCGCTGGCAATCCGCAGACCATCGTCGTGCCGAATGACGGCTACGCGATCTCCTTCAATGGCGGCACCGAAGCACAAATCCGTGCAGCCCTGGCAACTCTCTCTGTCCAGCCGCCCCCGCACTCTGATGTCAATATTCCGCTCAACGTTGCCGCCTCGATGATCGACGGCGGGCTCGTGACAGCTGCCAATGATTTCGACTTTGTCGTCGACGTGTTCGCCGTTGCGGATATTCCAACGTTGACCGCTGCTGCCCACTCCGGTGTCGAGGACCAGGACATCCCGCTGCCATTTCAGGTCGGTCATCCAGACGCCGATGGCACTGAGGTCATCGAAACGGTCGTCATTTCGAACGTTCCTGATGGATTCGTTCTCACCGGTGCTGCAGCCGGCGCAACTTTGACGGACAATGGCGGTGGGCAATACACCGTAACCGGGACCAGCGATGCCGCAATAAACGCACTTCTCAATACGCTTGTTCTCGATATCCAGCCCGGCGGCAATCGCGACGATCTCGATACCAACTTCGACCTCGATGTCGCTGTGACGACTATCGAGCAGTCACCAACTACGTCAGTCGTGCCGGGTCATCCGGACAATCCTGGCGGCGAAATTACTCAGCTACGCGCTACCGACACCTTCACGCTTCCTGTTTCGGTTCATCCGGTCGTCGACTTGCCGACGATCACGGGCGGAACGACGATGAACGAGGATGGTATCGTCAACGTTGCCGACCAGTCGGTGACGGCGGCGGCCAACTTCGGCGCCAACATCAACATCACCGAGAACGATAAGGCGGATGGTTCCGAAGCGATCACCTCAATCGAGCTGGACGGTTTCCCGGAGGGCGCCGTCGTGTCCTGGACCGACGTCGCCGGCGTCCCTCAGTCCGTGACGGTCCCTGCCGCCGGTCTCACCGTGACCTTGTCGGGCGGCACCGAAGATCAGATCCGCACCGCCCTGGCGACGCTTTCAATCGTACCGCCGCTGCATGATGATACCGACATCGACGTCGGTATCACCATCACCAAGCGCGACCAAACCGCCAGCGAAGCCGAAGCCGCCGATACCAACTCCATCTCCGCCACCCACACCATTGTCGTACAGGCCGTGGCCGATGGCCCCAGCTTCACCGCTGCCGCTTCCGGTGTCGAGGATAGCGACATTCCGTTCGCCATCACCTCAAGCCTGATCGACTATCCCGCAGATGCAACCGATACCTCAGAGACCTATGACTTCGCCAAGCTGACGCTTGCACTCGGCGTCACCTTCAACGCCGCCCCCCTGCCAAACAACATCCAGCAGTCCGTCACCGTACTCGGCGACGGGCGCACCGAAGTCACGTTCTCGCCGGGCGTCGGCACGACAACGGCACAGTTCGAGAGCTTCCTGGCAACCGGCATTACGGTGCGTGCGCCGCTCGATTCGGACGTCAACTTCAACGTCGATATCGAGATCGGCACCATTGAATCGAACCCGGCAGAGGCCGGCGGCTTCTCACTGGAACGCTTGTCGCGCACAAGTTCTGTCGAGGTCGAAGTTACACCTGTCAACGATACCTGGACCATCACCGGTTCGTCGTCCTTCAACGAAGACGGCATCCAGAACCCCGCGCTGGCTCCCACGGCCCCCGGCAACATCGAACCGTTCACCTTCGGCATCGATATCGAAGCCGGTCTGGTTGCCGGTGAGACGGCTGTTGGCGACACCTCCGAGACGATCAGCGAAGCCGTCATTACCGGCATCCCCGATCTTGCCGACCTCAACTTCACGGCGAACGCCAACTGGAACATCGATACAACCACACCCGGTCAGGTGACGATCACCAGTCCGCTTGCCGATCCGATTGCCGCCGACGCCGCAATCCGTCAGGCAATCCAGTCCCTGTCGCTTGACCCATCAGCCCATTCCGATGGCGACATCGCACTCGGCGTGCAGATCGAAGTCACCGACACCGATCCCGATGATGCCGGTGACACCACCACCCAGACCTACAACGGCACCCATAACATCGTGGTGGCAGCCGTCGCAGATGCCCCGACCGGCAGTGGTTCGGGTGCCGGCCTTGAAGACCAGACCATCCCCGTCTCGATCTCGGTCGCCCATCCCGATACCGACGGTACCGAGCGTATCAAGGATGTGGTCATTGAGAATGTTCCTGCCGGCTTCATCCTGACCGAAAGCTCGGCCCTTGGCGCAACACTGACCAACAACGGCGGCGGCACCTACACCGTCTCCGCAATTGGCATCGCCGATCAGGCGGCCCATGACGCCGCCATCAACGATCTGCTGGCGAACCTCGCCCTCGAGATCGATCCAGGCGACAACTCACGTGAGCACCTCGATACCGAGTTCCAACTTCAGGTCACCGCAACGACCATCGAATCCGATCCAAGTGTCGACGGAACTCCGGCGGCCTCCGAGGTCGCACGCCTTGAGAACGAAGTCACCTTCAACGTGCCGATCACGGTAACGGCGGTTGCCGACCCGGTGACAAATTCCGGTCAGTCGGTTCTCGTCGAGGACACCGCCAAGACAGTCGGTTCGGACATCGTCTACAACCTCATCGACGCTGATGGCACGGAGAACATTACGGAAGTAACCGTCTCCGGCTTCGCGGTCGGCAGTGTCGTCAACTATAACGACGTTACCGGCAATCCGCAGACACTCAACGTCACCGCGACAACCGATACCATCACGCTCTCCGGCCCCAAAACCCCCGCCGGCGAAGCCGCGATCCGTACAGCCCTCGATACCCTCAACGTTCAGGCACCATCCGAGTCAGACGTCAACTTCCAGCTCAACATCACCGCAACGACGACCGACAACGACGCCTCCACTAACACCTCCGGCTGGACGCACAACGTCATCGTGCAGGCCTACGCCGACACGCCTGCCGTTGATGCCGATGACATCACGACCGATGAAGACACGGCCATTGCGTTGACCATCCGCGCCGACCGTTCCTCAGACGGCAACACCGACAACTCCGAGACGCTGTCCGTGCGCCTGACGCTTCCACAGGAAGGCGGCAACCCGATCGGTGACATTGTCGCCACCGCCACCGGTCCGTTTACCGTCTCGACGCTTGGTGCCGTGACGACCATCACCGGTGCACCCACCGGCGACGTGACCATCACCGACCAGGGTAACGGCGTTTATCTGGTTGAAGGTCCGGGCACGGGCAATGCTGCCAACGACGAAGCCGCTCTTGACGCGGTTCTGACCGGCGGCGTCCTCACCTTGGATCCGCGCCCGCAGTTCTCAGGCAGCTTCACCGGCGCGAACGGTATCAAGGTCGAATCGATTTCGACAGAGGCCGCGACCGTCGTCGACGATCAAGTCTACGCTCCCGACGACGAACTCGCCCCCAACGCCCTCGATGCCGGAGACAACGACACAAAAACGGAAACAGTCGAAACATTCATCGACATCGTGATTAATCCAATCATCGATGTGCCGCAGTTTGACGGCAACTCTTCGATCGTTCAGGAAAATAACAACTCCAACAATCCAAACGATCCCGACTTGCGCCTGTCGCTCGGCTCCGAACTTGGCTTCACAATGGCCGATCGTGACGGCTCCCAGGACCTCGATCTGACTTTGAACGGTATTCCCGATACCGCAATTGTCGACTTCGGTGGCACGGTCATCGCAGCCGGGGCAAGCCAGGTCATCAGCGGCGTTACAGTCGGCGTCGTAGATAACCTCGATGGAACCATTTCCGTCACGGTTGACGGCGTCATCGACGACGGCATCGCAACGGATGCCAACGATGTACTCCAGTCGCTAGGCCTGACGCTGGCCGATGATGACGATACAGACTTCACGGTAGGCATCTCCGGTACGACGACGGAAGCAATCTCTGGCGCTTCGGCTCCGTTCAACGACACGCACCAGGTGACCGTCCAGGCGGCGGCAGACCGTCCAACGATTTCGGGAGTGGGAACTGGCGATGAGGACACATTCATCGCAGTGCCGATTACTGTGACCTTGAACGATACCGACGGCCAGGCCCAAGGCAGCGGCTCCGAAACCCTGCAATCGGTACGTATTACCGGCATCCCGACCGAAACAGGCGGAACCGGTGAGCCGTCTGCAACTCCTCAGGTCCAGTTCCAGATCGAGGGCGTTACTTACGACTGGTCATCCAACGCTGTGATTGCAATCACCAACGCTGACGGAAGCTTCAACGTCAATCGCAGTGTAGATGGCAGACTGATATTCACCCCGGCGACGGCGGGTGATGCAGGAGATACCCGCGCGATTCAGTCAGCGTTGCAGACCTTTACCATCAAGCGCGGCGACCATGTAGGCGATGATTATTCGCTAACGGTGCGTGCAATCTCCGTCGAATCGAACCCGACCGAAGTCAACGACAATGGTCCAGGTGTCGTCGGCGACCAGATCTCTCGCGCCACGGCAACGCAGACGACGACGGTCAATGTGGATGTGATTCCCGTCACCGACCCGATTAGCGTAACGGCACCCGCAGCCGTGACAATCGATGAGGACGATGTTCGCGATGAGAACGGCGATGGCGTAACCGGCGTTGATCTCAGCGATCTGTTCTCAGGTCAGATCACGCAGCACGACCGCGACGGTTCGGAGACGGTCTCCTACGAAGTCACCGGGCTGACTGGCGGCACGTTCTCCTCTGGCAGCTTTAATGCAGGAAGCAACACCTGGTCATTCACGGCTGCCCAATACGCGAGTGCCGTCTGGACGCCGCCGACCCACCAGACGGGCACATTCACAGGCACGCTAACCGCGTTTACCCAGGATCAGTCGAACGGCGGCACACCGGCAGCAGTGGAAAGCGACTCTGCAAACTTCTCGGTGACCGTGAAGCCCGACCCCGATCGACCAAATGCCAGTGGCTCTTCGACCATTTTCGAAGATCAGCCGGCCGGATTAGGCAACGAGGGCAACTTTGGTGCCGACATCAGCTACAGCCTTGTCGATACGGATGGTTCTGAAGAGATCACTCAGGTTGAAATCGACGTTTCAGCGCTGCCCATCGAATGGATAATAAGTTTCAATGACGGGTCGACGTGGACCACGACGTTGCCGATTGGAACATTACCCGCTGGAGTGGCTTACAACCTCACTACCGAGACATTTACGATCACCGGTTCGCGCGCACAAATCGACGCATCCGTCGACGCATTCGTTGTTGCCGCTCCAGCAAACAGCGACGCGAATGCAACCGTTCAGGTTTCTGTCACAACGACGGACACGACAGAGGATACATTCACCGGCCTGCCTGACGATGACACCGACAACGATGGTGATGTCGATACGGCAACGCGCACCTACACTCACGCAATCACGACTTTCGCAATTGCTGATACGCCCGATATCCAGGCAGGTTTCACAGTTCTCGGCGATGAGAATTCCACCTTTGCCCTGGTCGGAACAGGCAGCGAGACCTTGCAGGCAGATCGGAGCGTGGATACGGACGGCATAGCCGACGACGCCGGCTGGGGCTCGGAAGAGCTCTCGGTCGAAATTTCAGGCGTTCCATTCGGTGTCGTCCTGACCGGCACAGGGCTTTCCGGCGGCAACGGCACGTTCACTGTAACGGCCGCCAACGAGGATCAGCTCAACGCGCGCATCGATGCCATCATGGTCAGTCCGGGCGATTGGGCCGGCGAGGCGACTCTCACCGTCACGGCGATCGCCACCGAACAGGGCGAAGGCGGCGGTGGCACGGAAATTCACGTCGAGACAGCAACTGACGTCGACACGATCACCTTGCAGGTTCTTCCTCAGGTCGACGCCCCAACCATCATTGGCAATGCGATCGGTGTCGAGGATTCCAACATTTC
>JAJFHK010000146.1 GCA_021775655.1 Filomicrobium sp.
GGTCGCTCTTGGGGCGCCAATTGAAGTCGCCGCAGGAGCCAAAGACGTGACGCCATCTGAATCCGTTGGACACGGTGGCGGAAGCACGGGCGCAGGGCAGGCCACCAAGGCCAAGAAGCCAACCGTGGTCGAGCCAGAAAAGGCTGCGAAGCCTGAGGCCGTCGCCGACGCGGATGTGATCGAAGACGCAGCACCGGCCGAGCAGCGCAAAGTTTCGCCAAGCACGCCTGAAAGGGAAAGCGGCACGGCAAAAAAGTCTGGTGAAGACAACGACGCTGCGGTGGCAATCGTACCGATCAAAACCGCATCACGGTATAGCCAGCTCGACGACGAAGTCCCTGAAATGAACGAACCTGAAGGACGGGCCACCAGCGATCTTGGCAACTCAGCCGCATCAAGCAGCGCTCAGAAAGCCGACAAAGTTCCCATCGCACAGGAGCCTCGCGAGAAGCTGCAATCCTCAACGGCCGCCACTGCCGGGACAAGCGGCAAGCCCGATGGCGCCAAGCCTTCAAGCGCAGCGACTGCAGACAGTGCGGACGGAAAAGATGCGGTAGCCGAGACAAATAAGCCGGCGATTATGATCACGAGAGGCTCATCGGCAAATCCGGCGGAAAGAACCGAATCCCAGAAGGTGGCGCGTTCGAAGTCTGGCAAAGCCCGCATTTTCGTATCTCCTCGGGCGCCGGATGATCCGGGACCTGATGGGGATGTGGTCGCAGAAGTCCCGCGCCCGAAAAAGCCATTGCCGCATGGGGCCTCTTAAGAGTGGTGGCAAAATTAGTTGGGCGGGCGCTCAACTTACCTTCCAGGGGTTGCCAACGCGGTCCGCAAGTTATATCTCCGCGTCTTCACGTCGATAGACGCCTGCGAATCGTTTCCTGAACAGTCGTTCGCATTTGGCCGCTTTAGCTCAGCTGGTAGAGCACGTCATTCGTAATGACGGGGTCGGGTGTTCAAGTCACCCAAGCGGCACCACAATATCAATTCCACACGCTGGTTGTGCTCCGAAGGGGCGGGCTGTCCGCACAGCGACGCGCTTGCGCCGCTTGGTCCATTCGAAATTTTACCATTGAAGCGCACCAAATGTGATCTCACACGCTTGACGGACGCTCGGTAGGGACTGCGGAATGCAGTTGTGTTGCGTCCCCCTTTTTTCGGGCGTCCGTTCAGCGGCTTGTGAAGCGGTAGCTCAGCCGTTAGTCTCCCGCGATCCAGGGCTCGGAGCGACTTCATGGGTCTAGTAGACTAACGAAAAGGTGGTCATTGAACTTGCTGACGGCGGTGTTCTAAATGAGGTTGAAACCGGTCTATTTGCTGGCGGTTGATCGTCTGCGCAAGAGTTGGCTTGAACACAGAAACTCTTTTATCAAGCTAGGCCTTATTCGTGGCCAGCGCGACTACGCGCGCTTTGTCATTTTGTGCACCGGCCGGGTCGGCTCGAACATGCTTTCCTCGTTTCTGAACTCACATCCGGGCATTGTCGTCAAAGGCGAGATCTTCGGTCAGAGCGAAGCGAGGGGTTTGCGGAATAACGCTAATCTTGATCTGGATGCCTACATTGAACGCGAAGCCTATAGCGACTATCCGCGCGGCATCCAGGCTGCCGGGTTCAAGCTGTTTTACAATCATGCGAAACGGAAGATGCCTGAACCGAACGCGATGTGGAATTATCTCGAGGCGGATCGTTCGATCAAGATGATCCACCTCACCAGAGACAACCTTTTGCGCGCCTATCTCTCCAAGGTTATTGCCGACAAAACTGCCCGATGGACGCAGGCGGGTCCACTCAACGCCGTAAGCACAGAGGAAAAACGAACAACTCTCGACTTCGATGAAGCCAAGCGCAGGTTCAGCAAGATCCAATCCTGGGAATCGGAAGCAAATAAATCGTTCCGCAACCATGACATGATCCACGTGACATACGAGCAGCTCGCGGCGGAGCCTCAACCGACGCTGAATGATATTCAGAAATTTCTTGGGGTTGAACCGCGCAATCTCAGCTCATTTCATACGAAACAGAACCCGGAGCGCTTGAGTGTTCTGATCGAAAACTATTCCGAGCTCAAAGCGAAATTTGCTGACACTTCTTGGATCAAGTATTTCGATGATTGAGGGTACTGCGAATATGAAACGCTGCCGATGCGATGCCGCTAGTTTGCGACTGACGGTATTCGGTATGGTCTGTCGAGGAATAGTGGCTTGAGAAAAAGCGTCGCTGCAGCCGGCTCACAAGACGAGCGCAACGGATTTCGGTTTGTAGGTTCTGTCTACCGGTCTGCCCGAAAACGTTTCGGCGCATTGCTTGACAGATTCCGCGGTCCCATCCGATCCGGTGAGAATGGATTGGGTGAAGAGCATTGGCGCCGCCTTCTTGTTTTTGTCCACATTCCAAAAGCGGCAGGTACATCGTTCAATGATGTACTGCATCGCGTCTACGGGCGAACTTTCCTCCAGTTTCATCGACGCCTGCACGACTTTGACATGGCGTCTGTTTCGCCCGAGCAGGCTCGTAACGTCCTAGCGCTCAGCGCGCACCTACCATACGGCTTCCACCGGCGTCTCGGGCCGGAAGCGATCGAAGCACCGGCCGACGGGCTGTTCGATGGCCGCTCGATTTCTTACATCTCGGTCGTGCGCGACCCCGTTGACCGGCTGTATTCCTTCTACCGTTATGTTTCAGTGACGCCGGCCCACATTCTCCACGAGTCGACGAAAGGCATGGATTGCCTGACATTCTTTGATCATATCGCCGAAACGGAAAATCGCGTGCTCAGCAATCAGCAATGTGCACTGATTAATGGACGCCGCGGAGATGCCGCGAACGCCATCAGAAGAATCGAGGAAGACTACTTAGCGGTGGTCACGCTTGATAATATCTCCGGGCTCGTGTCTTATCTCGACCGAACTCTGGAATGGCCCGCCGGCAACGTACAAATTGGCGTCCATAACCGTACCTCGACCCGGAATGACCCTGAGGATATGCGCATTGTCAGGGACGTTGCCGAGCGTTATTGCGCCGAAGACATTGCCTTGTTCGAGCATGTCAAAACGCATATTTCTCCTCGTTTTAGATGAGCGCCGGGCAGCACGAAGATGGGACGATCATTGAGCTTCTCCATCGTGACGCCTTGCTACAATGCCGCTCGCTTTATCGGCGAAGCTGTTGAGAGCGTTGCCCAGCAGCAAGGCGAAGTCGCGGAATTGGAGCACATCGTTGCCGACGCCGAATCAAGCGATGGTACGGCAGAAGTGTTAAGCCGCTTTCCGCATCTGCGGGTCGATCGTCGTAAAGACCTCGGCATCTACGACGGAATGAATCGAGCGATTGCATTGGCCAAGGGGGACATCATCGGCATTGTCAACGCCGACGACGTATTGGCTCCGCATGCGCTTTCTCGCGTCGCCGAAGTCTTTGCAGATACCGGTGCCGATATTGTAACCGGAGCTTTTGAGGTCATCGACCAGGACGGCGGGGCTTGCTCGGGACCGTTCCGGCCGACATGCACCCCTACCTACGAAGGTCTGCTGTTCGGGATTCCCGCCATCAACGCCCGCTTTTTCAGGCGGTCGGTATTCGTTGAACATGGCCCATTTGAGCTTGAACTTGGCCTTGCTGCGGACCGGGCCTGGTTATTGAACATGCAGCGCACGGGCCTGCGTTTCGCGCATACTGAAAACGTGCTCTATCGCTATCGTCGGCATGATGGATCGCAGACATTGGCGGGCGACGCCGGAGCGCGTGACCGGGTTTGGCGAGAAAATATCGCGATGGCAGACATGTTATTGCAAAGAATGGAACCAGGGGAGTCTGGCGCTGCCGCTCTCAAAGCACTCAGCGCGGTCGAGGCGGCCAAGATTGCTGTGACCGGCATCACTGGCAAAGGTAAGCAAAACGGCACGTTTGGGAGAGCTGCGGCGGCCCGGCAGATGACGTCTGTTCTTCTTGGCAGTCCACACCACTTGATGCGGGGCCTTCGATGCTGGCGGCGTTTCCGCGACCATCATTCGGATACGCAGCCTTAGTGTGGTGGTTCAGGACACTAGCGTGGTCTCTAGCATTGGATGAATGACTGCATGAGCGGACCGCAAACGCGCTTCTCCATCATCACGGTATGTCTCAATGCCGAGCGCTCAATTGCATCGGCGATTGAATCTGTTGCTGCGCAGAATTACCAAGATTTCGAGCACCTCATCATCGATGGTGCTTCGCGCGATGATACATGCCGGGTTGTCGAAGCGAATTCTCACTGCCGCCTTAGCATCTACAGCGAGCCTGACCGCGGGATCTATGATGCCATGAACAAAGGTGCGGCGCGCGCCAGCGGCGATGTCCTGCTATTCCTCAATGCCGACGACCTGCTTGCCGACGAACGGGTGCTTAACGATGTCGCAGCCCTTTTCGCAGCGCGGCCTGAGTTGCAACTCGTCTACGGTGACGTTGCTCATACCTCAGTTGACGGCGACATGGTTGTGCTTCCTCAACCACGCGAATTGTCCCGTCAGGTCCTCGCGGCAACGACCATCTGCCATCAGGCCCTTTTCGCGCGCCGCGAGGTGTTCGAAAAAGTTGGTCCGTTCAGCGAGGACTTCCCCGTCGTCAGTGATTGGGACTGGCTCTATCGTGCCATCACGGTCGAAAGGCTGCCGGCTGAGCGAATCGACCGCACTCTTTCGGTGATCGGAATGGAGGGTGTGTCGCACATGGTCGACTTCGAGGCCGAAAAGCGAAAAGCGCTGCGCCAGTATTACTCGGGTGCCGAGGTTTTCCGATATCGCATCGCTCCGCTGGGCTGGCGGCGAGTCAAGGCGGCGATCAAGAGATCACTTGGGTTTGGCTGAGGCAAGCAACAGTTCTTGGGCGTGGCTCAGTTGAAAAGCGCAATCATCAAGCCGTTTTTTCGAGAAGCTCCGGATAGTAAAGTTGGAAGACTTGTTTCATGAGCGTGTTGAGTTGATCGATTGTTTCGGGCTTGAGTTTGTTTTTGTGGTCGCCGGGGGCAACGGAGCGGATGTGTGAGTGCTTGTCTTCTTTCTTGGGCCGGATATCGTTTTTCCTGGCGATCTCGGAAAGCTTGTCGGGGTCGATTTCAACGCCGGTGGCGGTGCAGATCGTCTCGGCCAGGGCCTGCTTGTCGAAGATCACATCCTCGTAGCGTACCAGGGTGGTTTGTTTCGAGAGGAGTTCGCCGAGACGAATGAGATGCGTACTCACACTCTTGGCGTTTTCCAGGACGTAGTCGTCAATGCCGGACGATAAAGCGCGCTGCCTTGTTTCTTCGGCGCGCTGGCGGGCAATGCCTGATTGGGGAACCGAATGGGAGTAGGCATGCGAGAAGTACAGCGAGACCAGGATGTCGCGCGGATCGCGGACCATCAGGATCTTGTTGGCGCCTTCGAAGTTCGTTGAGTTCCTGAGCACCTTGGAGAACGAGCGAAAGCCGCCGTAGACAACGCCGTCCCTTTCAAACGCACCGTCAAGATCCGCGGTGATCTCGTCGATGACCAGACCTTGCGTGCGCAGGTGGTTTGGAAGATTGATCGAGTGGCGGCCGGAGGCGGCAAGGATCTCGTCAAGCATCACGTTCAACAGCGTGCTGCCGCCCTTGAAGATGCCGAAAATGAAGGTTGCGGGCTGGTTGGGGATCGCCAGCGGCACGGCCAACTCGCACGACACAACCGTATCGCTCTTTGTCTTAAAGCGGAACTCGCGCGGGGCGGAGAGGATGGCGCGATAGCTGTCCTGCTCCTGGGGCCTGGCCGACACAATCAAATTGTAGATGCGGCGGTGGCCGCTTCTGACAACCTTGTGCACGACGGGGGCGTGCTTGAGCATCTGATGGGCGCCGACGGCAAGCGCGCCATAACCCTGCTCGGCCATGTCGCGCGAACGTTTGGCGAGTTCTTTCCAGGCGGCCTGCGGCGTGTGCATCTCTTCCCACAACCCCACCAGGCGCGAGATGGCGGTCTCCTGGGAGGGGCCGTGACCTTCCAGCTTGTGTGAGTTGAGGAAGGTGTTGACGTGGCTGGCGAAGCGGTGGACTTCCTTCTCGTTCAATTGGCGCTGCACGCCGACAATCGCCTCCAGAACGGTGCTGCCCTTCTCATAAAACTCGGTCTTGTCCCAGTTCTGGGCGTGCTTGATGTGGTGGACGTGGGAGCCGTCGAGACGGTTGGCAACAAGGCCCTCTTTGAGAAAAGCGAGCGGAACGAAAAAGTCCCACCACGGCAGCCCGATATAAAGGTCGTTGCTGGCAATGACACGGGCATGCTGGGGGCGGAAGGCAAAGAAGTCCCAGCCGTCGGTATAGACGCTCAAGGGCGTGCCATCGTTATCGGTGTCGGTGCGGGAGGAAAAGACCAGGCCGGCATCATCGGTCGCAAGAATGTGCGCCAGTTCATCCCTCTTGGCCAGCGAGATGTCGGAGTTGCAAAAGGCGACGTGGCGGCAGTCTTGCGCTGAACCCATGGCTTCGGCGAGCTTGGCAAGGCGCACGTAATAGCGGTCATAGGGGATCTCGTCGTCGAAACTGTAGGGTTCGATCCAGTCGGGAAGACCGCTTAGAAGGGCTGTTTCGCGGCGCTCGTTGACGGTGACAATGCGGGTGGAAAAATCGCGCCAGGTGCTAAGCGCGGCGATCTGCTCGTCGAGTTTGCGCGGCATGATCGACGTGAAAAGCACAACGCCCTGCTTGTCGCTCATGGGCAACTCCTGCCTGCTCAATGATTGCCTTGACCCAGGGCAGGCGTGTAGTTGTCCTGCTGCTCGAGGTCGGATTTGACCATCATCTCGACGAGTTCGTTGAAGCTGGTCTTGGGCGTCCAGCCGAGGACTTCGCGCGCCTTGGTGGCATCACCCAGCAGCAACTCAACCTCGGTGGGGCGATAATAACGCGGGTCAATCGAAACAAGCGTGCGGCCACTCTTGCGGTCGATGCCAACCTCGTCTTCGCCCGTCCCCTTCCAGTCGATCTGGATGTCGACACAGCGGAAGGCGGCCTCGACGAACTCGCGAACCGAACGCGTTTCACCGGTGGCAAGAACAAAATCGTCAGGCGTGTCGTGCTGCAGGATCATCCACATGCCTTCGACGAAGTCCTTGGCATAGCCCCAGTCGCGCTTGGCATCCATGTTGCCAAGATAAAGACGGTCCTGCTTGCCCTGCAGAATAGCCGCAACCGCGCGCGTGATCTTGCGGGTCACAAACGTCTCGCCGCGGGTCGGGCCCTCGTGGTTGAACAAAATGCCGTTGCTGGCATAAATGCCGTAGGCTTCGCGATAGTTTACGGCCACCCAGTAGGCATATAGCTTGGCGGCAGCATACGGCGAACGCGGATAGAACGGTGTGCGTTCGGTCTGCGGGGTCTCCTGCACCTTGCCGTAAAGCTCGGACGTGGACGCCTGGTAAAAGCGGCAGCTGTCCTCAAGCTTGAGGATGCGGATTGCTTCCAACAACCGCAGCGTGCCGATCGCATCCGAGTTGGCGGTATATTCAGGCGTCTCGAAGCTCACCGCCACATGGCTTTGGGCGGCCAGGTTATAAATCTCGGTCGGCTGGGTCTCCTGGATGAGGCGGATCAGGTTGGAGGAATCGGTCAGATCGCCGTAATGCAGCGTAAAGCGCCCATCAGAAACGTGCGGGTCCTGATAAAGCGGGTCGACGCGCGCGGTGTTGATCAGCGAGGAGCGACGCTTGACGCCGTGGACCTCATAGCCCTTCTCAAGCAGAATCTCCGACAAAAATGCGCCGTCCTGGCCGGTCGCACCCGTAATCAGCGCAACGCGCCGTTCAGCCATAATCCCAAGCCCCTTAATTTGCGACCGTAAAGTCAACAAGGTTGCCTATAGACGTAACTCCCCCTGGTTGGCAAGAAACCACGAATACGTCGCCGTGAGACCTG
>JAJFHK010000147.1 GCA_021775655.1 Filomicrobium sp.
AGAACGAACTGGTTCAGAAGGCAACGCGCGTTACTTCAACGATCTGGAAAACAATCGCACAATCATCCAAATCGATCGTGATGGCAACGGTGATATCCAGCTGGACTTTGAAATCAAACTCACTTGTCAATTCACCCTGACCGAGAACGATTTCTTACTCAGATCGAATACTGGAGTATGAATTAAGTTCCCGACGTGCCATTACGAGTATCTATCGGCGCAAATTCAATTCAACTTTCAGTCCCACGTTTCATGGCCCTGCGCAGAGCGGCGGGATTTTCCTTTTTTGCGTCACTCACACACTGCCCGCCCCAATTTGCCTCGAAATGGTCATCAGGGAACGAATGACGCCACTCGATTACCTCGAAATCAGCAAAACTGTCTTTCAAAAATGTTCCGCAGGTAACAGCAAAGATGCTGGATATGCCGACATTGGGCATCCGAACCGCTACGGCGGTGAAACTGCAATCGCCAGGCATTGGTGATGAGGTGAGGCCATCAGCCTGACCTCGATTTTACTACGTAACTTTTTTTTAGAAACAGCTCAGAGGTACGAGCAATGGCTAAATTCATAGGCACCAATCTACGGGACGTCCTCTTTGGAACCAACGGCATCGATTTGATGCTCGGTCTTGGAGGCAACGATTTCCTGAGCGGATTACACGGTAACGACCTGCTTATTGGCCACGCAGGCAATGACGTCCTGCTCGGCGGCAACGGCAATGACAGACTCATTGGCGGCACCGGCAACGACAGGCTTGACGGTGGCAACGGCGCCGACTTGATGATCGGCAATTCTGGCGACGACAGGCTGTTCGGCAGAAATGGCAGCGATACGCTCAACGCCGGCGGTGGAAATGACTTGCTCATTGGCGGAAATGGCAATGACAAGCTGTTTGGCATCGCAGGCACCAACACAATGAACGGCGGCACCGGCAACGACCTCTTCCGCCCCGGAAACGGTGCCGACGCCATGATCGGCGGTGCCCATACCGATACGATTACATACGTTGGTGCCAACTCTGGGGTCACGTTGACGCTGGATGGATCTGTCGGCGCCGGTGGCGCGGCAGGCGATACCGCTCTGGCTATCGAAAACCTCGTCGGATCAACATTCGACGATGCCCTAGGTGGAAATGGTGCCGCAAACAGGCTTGTTGGCGGAACCGGTGAGGACATTCTATTCGGCGCCAACGGCAATGACCAGCTACTAGGCGGAGCTCACGACGACGTCCTGAAAGGTGGCGGCGGTATCGACACCATGACCGGTGGCAACGGTGCCGACATCTTCGCTTATCTCGAAGGCGCCAACGCCGACACCGGTGTTGGTGAGGGTAACCGTGATGTCATTACTGACTTCAACTTTGTTGACGGCGATCGAATCAGCCTCACTGACCTCGATGCAGACCTTAACACCGCAGCCGATGACGCATTCGTCTTCATCGGAGGCGCAGCATTTAGCGGCGGTGCGGGCGAGGTCCGGTTCGATACCGATGCCGGTAATAATCGCACGGTTATTCAGATTGATGTCAACGGAGACGGAAACATTACTCCGGACTTCGAGATCGAGTTGACTGGCGTAGTTCCCCTGATCGCAGCCGACTTCATTCTCTGATCCCATCTCAAATTTGATATCTGCTCAAATTTGAACTCTACTCAACAACCGATCCCGGCGGGGCCACCGCCGCCGGGACATTTCCGATATCGACCGGAAGTCGCAACCATGAATGACGAAGATGCTCTCTTCTCTCGCGAAGAAATCGCCGGAGTGTTTGGCGAAACCCCTCCTGCTAAGCAGACCTCGACAACTCCGCCACAGACACTGGTCGTTTCCGGCAGACTCACGGACGACTACAAGGCCCTCGGCGTCGCGGTCACTCAAATGATGGCCGATCCAAGTTTCGCGCGGCTCGGCTTCGGCCACTGGTCGCGAACCCTCGCTGGTATGATCAACCGCAAGCACTACCTCATTGCCTCCGAAGGTTCCCAAATCACCGGATTTATCGGCTGGGCGCTAACCAACGAAAAAGCCGCCGAGCAGTGGCTCGCAGGCAAGGGCGAGATCAGCTACGAAGACTCCCTCGAAGGCGACTGTGTCCTCATAAACGCTTGGCTTGCCAAGACACGCAACACCAGCCGTCATCTCCTCCAGGAGATTCGCAAATTCGGCGCCGACCGCCGTTTGGTTTACTTCAAACGCTTTTATCCTGACGGGCGTATGCGCCCGATGCGATTGGAAGTCACCGAGTTCGTTGGCCGTCACGCCGCGCGCAGCAATTGAGCTACTTCAGCCCGCCGCAGAACCTCTGAATGCGCTCACAAGCTTCCTTCAACGCTTCCGTGGACGTCGCATACGAAATGCGAAAGGCCGGCGAACTCTCGAATGCCGCACCATGGACGCATGCAACTCCCTCTTCTTCCAGAAGTGCCGTGACGAAATCTTCATCGCTGTCGATTGTCTTACCGCCGGCGCTGGTCTTGCCGATAGTGTCAGCGCAAGAAGGGTACACGTAGAACGCACCTTCAGGCTTGGTGCACGTCAGACCCTTTGCCTGATTCAGCATCGAAACAACAAGATCGCGCCGCTCGACAAACAGCTTGTTGTGCTCGGCTATGAATTCCTGCGGCCCATTGAGTGCCTCTACAGCCGCCCACTGCGTAATCGAGCATGGATTCGACGTGGACTGCGACTGCAGCTTACGCATCGCTCCAATCAACTTTTCAGGCCCACCCGCATACCCAAGCCGCCAGCCCGTCATGCAGTAGGCTTTGGACAAGCCATTCAATGTGAGCGTGCGGTCGTATAGCCCGGGCTCGACTTCAGCCGGCGTGCAGAACACGTTGCCGTCGTAAATGAGATGCTCGTAAATGTCGTCGGTCAAAACCCAGACGTTTTCATGTGCCACCAGAACATCGGTGAGCTTCTTCAGATCGTCACGAGAATAAGCCGCCCCGGAAGGATTCGATGGCGAGTTGAATAAGAACCACTTCGTTTTCGGCGTAATCGCAGCTTCGAGAGCATCTGGTTGCAGCCTGAACCCGTTCTCCATCGTTGTCGGAACAAACACCGGCTTGCCGCCACCGAGCAGAACGATGTCGGCGTAAGACACCCAGCATGGCGTCGGAATAATGACTTCATCACCCGGATTGATCGTCGCCAACAGCGCGTTATACAGCACCTGCTTGCCGCCGGTGCCCACCGTGATCTGCCCCCGCGAATACTCAAGGCAGTTATCGCGCTTGAACTTGGCGATGATCGCGTCCTTTAGTTCTGGAATTCCGTCGACGTCCGTATAGCCAGTCTTACCTTCGTCCATCGCCCGCTTGGCAGCTTGCTTAATGTTCTCTGGCGTGTCGAAGTCCGGTTCACCTGCTCCAAGCGAGATAATGTCCTGGCCTTCGGCTTTGAGCGCGCGCGCTTTTGTTGAAACGGCGATCGTAGCGGAGGGCTGGATACGGTTGAGGCTGTCGGCAAGGAAGCCCATCGGTCGTGGCCTTTCTACGTTAGGTGAGAATAAGTCGCTTCACGAACTGCCGCATTGCACAGCATCGTGAGAATCGGCGGCAAGCTAACGCCGAGAACGACCGCCCGCAACCGGATCGTTCGTGGGGTTCGATGCGGCCCGCACGCCACACAACCCCTGCCACGTCACCTGCACCCTCGAAAGACCCGAACCTGCCACAATCTAGACCTTGGCTCGCCACACCCTAGGTCTTTCGTGGAATCACTCGGGATTCGCTAGGCAACGAATGGAATAGATACGGGAGTGCTTGACAATGGAGGTCGGAATACTCGGTGACCTGCGCCGGTTTGGGCTCGACGTTTTGGTGGGGCTCGCGATCTTTTCTCTGCTTGCCATGTTCCTGCTCAACGGCGAGGCGCCCCGCGATCTGTCGCATGTCTCCCAGGTTCTCTCAATCAATGCCAATGCCGCAGAACATCATCTAAATGCCCCGCTTGTTAATGCGGCCACCAGCACGATTCAGAGCAAAACAAAGCCCTTCCGCTTCACCGATGGCTGGACCGCCCTCTCTGTCCTGGCAGTGATGTTTGCCATGCTTTATGCATTCAATTTAGCTCTTTACCGCCGCCTAGTTCAGCACCAGGCCAGAGCAAGAAGGCACAGGTTATAAACACTTTGATCCAACCGACCTTGGGATTTCGTAATGTTTCACCATATACTGCTTAAATGCCAAAGCACACATTTTGGGAGCTTCCCGTCATGCCCTCGAACGATAAGCGAATGACAGGCCTCCGGTTGGCCTTCGCAGCTTTCGCTGGTCTGGCCGCCATTGCATCCCTTTTCATAACTGGAGACGGTATGCTGCGCATGCAGTTCGACACCGCCTTCCATACCGGAAATGTAGTCCCGATGGTTCGCCATCAAGCCCCGGTCGCACAACCAGTTGCGGCAACCGAGGACTACTGGCTTGGCGATGTCCGCAGAAGCGGCGCAACGCAGGCAGCCTGGAACCAGGACGGACATATCGACATCGGTGACCGCATTTCGCTTACGATGAAGGGTGTCAAACGAATCCTCGAAGTTGTCGCCGTTGAAGCTGGTCCTGCCGGACTGCTGGCATCGACTGGCAATGGGCCATCGGTCGGAAAAGCCCCTGTACTTGTCACGCTTCGAGACATTGGAAATAATGGACGCCCGATCCAGCTACTGCTGGAGGGTGACCAAGACCTGCAAGGTTTCGTCCGTGTTTCCGAAAGACCCCACGAACTTTGACTCCTAGCAGCGACCGCCGACAGCGATACCGTCGTCAATTCATGCTCGTCATTAGGAACCGTTACCTAAAACTGGACAGGAATGCTTGCGTCGGATAAATCCCGCACAAGCCGTCCGTACTCGTCGGCCAAAAACGCACCTGTGAGGAGTGACCATGCGTCTTAACCCGCCGACCATCGTCATCTTTTTGATCTCTGTAATCCTTGCCGTGTTGGCGCTCATTAGCCAGATGGGGTTCATACCTGTCCCACGCTACATTCCTCATCAGAATTTCTGGCTGGCCATGTGCGCGTACCTAACGCTGATGGTTGGGAATCTCGTACGCGGGCTATGAACCCAAAGACGTGGTGATTTGGTGTTTCCGACGAGCCGGACTGAGCATAGCTAACCCCGGCCATTACGTGCGGACTGCATACGCCTTTGCAGCAATAACATCATGGCTCCGGTAGGCAGCCAAACCGAAGGCTTCAAATTCATCAGCAAACGGTGAACCCTCGGCGTTGACACCAAGTCCCCTGAGCGCTGCATTGATCGGCCATAGCGAACGCGGTCGGCTGGCCATGGTAATCTCCATGGTCAACGGGCCTAGCACTAGTTGCCCACCCTTCCATAGAACCGCGCTTTGCTCGCCCACTCCGCCGAAATACTCCGTTTCCAGATAGGCGACCGCTGCTCCCTGTGATGCACGCGCCGCAAACGCCATATCACCCGTTGATATTCTCGGACCCTTTTCCAGCCAATCGCCAGTCCCAGAAACGTTATGCAAATCGTCTTGCAGATCATCGTCAAGCGGCACGACAAACAGGTTGGAAGCAGCTGTGAGGCCATAGATTTTCGCGTGCTCGGAAGCTTGTTCGAACAATCGCAGTGCCAAAAGCGGCCCGGCAAACAGCCTCAGCGAATGGCCCATCCGAAAAGCCCCTCTAAAATCACATGAATATAGAATTCACGAAAAGATCCCACTCAACCAATCAAAGCTCACCAGGCAATCAGCTTGTTATCGTAGAAGAAGCCGCCCGTCGGACCGTCTTCATCAAGAGTCGCCAACCAGATTGCGGTCTCGGCAGCTTCCTCGACGGTGCGCGATGCGTTGGGTCCCCCCATTTCGGTTTTAACCCACCCCGGAGACATTGAGTTGACCTTGATGTTGCCCTGGCCCATGTCCGCCGCCGCCGTCCGGGTCAGCGCATTGAGTGCTGTCTTAGACAGCCTGTAGGCGGTAAACCCTCCGCCCATCTCAGCGAGTTGTCCGAGATCCGAAGACACATTGACGATCCGCCCGTAGCCCTCCTTGGCCATACACGGGAGCACAGCCTGCATCATGCGCAGCGGTCCAACGGTATTGGCATCCAACGTTGCTTGCACTTCATCTATCGTAACGGATGTAACGCTCGACGCAGCCGCACCCTCCGTCGATCCCTTAAGAATGCCTGCGTTGTTGACCAGGATGTCGAGGCGCCCAAATAGGTGCAGGACCTGTTCGACTGCGCTCCGAACACTCTCGGAACTTGTCACGTCCAGCTGCACGACGATCGGTTCGAGGCCTTCGGCCCTAAGTTCCGCGGCAGCCGCTTCGCCCTTTGCCTGGTCGCGAGCTCCGATCGCCGTCATCACGCCAATTCGTGCTAACTGCCGGGCAACTTCCAACCCAATCCCGCGGTTCCCCCCGGTCACGAGCGCTGTACGTGTCTCTGCCATCTGCCACTCCGCATCAGTAAGATATTACGCAAGATCTCGGTGACTTTACTCCACGTTAGGGTCGCTGAAAACCGGACAGGCTTTGTTCGAATACGAAACAGTAGCAGAGGATCGCGTTACGAATTTTTCGGAATGACCCGAATTATAGATCTTCTGGATAGGCAATAATTAATCCAGTCAATCGATTATATCGGCTCAAAGCCTTTCTAACCGCCTCGTCGAGACGCCTCAAGAACCTGATCAATGCAAAAATTCATCGAGCAACTCCGCTGCACTCTTCGCCATGCCTTGCAGTCCGAGCAAGGCAGCATCCTTCCGATGTTTGCCCTCTCGATTATGGTTATGTTCGGCACAATAGCTGCGGCTGTTGATTTCGGGCTCGCCTACTCGCACCGTGACAAGCTTCAGAAGGCCGCCGATTCCGCAGCTTTATCCGCTGCGATACTCCTTGATGCCAGTGAGACAGAGCGAGAAAACCGCGCAACGAACGTTTTCAACGCCAACTACGCCGACGCGGCCAGTGCCACATTCACATTCGCCGTCGATGGCAACGGTCCCGACCAGCAAAGCTATGTTGAAGCGACCGCGACCCGGCAATTAAGAACCCACATCCTGCCGCTCTTCGGCTATTCCAATCTAGAATTAAAGGCGGAAGTTAGAACACCGATCCCGCGCCTGCTCGACGCCGAAGTTGTACTTGTGCTCGACCACTCCCAATCGATGAGTTCGAACCAGAAGTACGTGCGCATGCACGATGCCGCAATTGAACTCGTTGATACCATTTCGCTTAACGGCACAAACGAGCGAGCAAAATTCGGCGTCGTCCCGTTCGCCTCGATGGTCAGAACGAATTTGCCGGGATGGGCGATCCGTAGCGATGTGACCTACACAGGCTGCACCCAGGATCGTCGCGCGCCCTACAATGCCGAAGAGACCTCGCCAAACGGTACCAACGATAGCAAGTGGGGTGAAGTCACCAGCACATCTGACTGCACCGACATGGGAGCGGCAAACCTCGACGTTGTCCCATTGACGAACGACACCCAAGGCGTAAAGAACAAGATCACCGCAATGACCCCCGATCTTTCAACGCATATCGCAGCGGGAGCAGAAATCGGCTGGCAGGTGATTTCACCCAATGGTGGGTTCAGCGGTGCAAAACCATACACTCCGGACAACACAATCCAGGTCGTAATAATCCTAAGCGACGGCATGCAGACGGCGCCCGGCTGGGGTGCCGACAATACGCAAACGGTTGTCCATGCGGAAAGCAATCTCTCTGCATTGTGCACGGGAATGAAGGCTCAGAAGATCAAGGTTTACACGATTGGCTACGACCTGTCCGACGACCACACCAAGACCCTGCTGGGGGAATGTGCGGGTCCAGGTCGCTTCTACGATGCAAACGACATCCAGAGTGGCTTGCTGTCTGCATTCACCGACATCGGCGAGAAAGTCCGCGACCAGATGGTGCGCCTCAGCGAGTGACCCTTGCTGTATGCAGCGGCGCGCAACCAACTAAAACGCTCTCTGGTAACACCCATCAGAACATACCGATGGCGAGGCGGGCTTCGTCCGACATGCGGCTCATATCCCACGGCGGGTCAAAGACAAGATTGACTTTAACGCCGCTGACGCCTGGGACAGCCGACACTGCATCCTCCACCCAACCTGGCATTTCTCCTGCGACAGGACATCCCGGTGCCGTAAGCGTCATGTCGATATCGACTTCCCGCTCGTTCCCTACATCGATCCGGTAGATGAGACCCAACTCATAGATATCGGAGGGGATCTCCGGATCGTAGACGGTCTTCACTGCCGCGATAATATCGGCTGTGAGTTGATCGAGCTCTTCTGCGGACAGCGATGACTCCGGCACCGGCGTCCCACCTTCAGCAACGCTCGGCGGCGTCTTCATCGGTTCCGCGCCCGTGGACTTGGCGACGCTCTCTTCGGCTCCGCCGGTCTCCGGCGTCGCATCGCCTGTAACAGCCTGGACGTCCGCATTTTGGGTGTCGTCATCAGATTGGAGCGGCTTTCGATCATCCATCACGCAAAGAACTCCTTGGCATGCACCAGTGCATCAGCGAGAGCATCAACTTCCTCACGCGTACTATACATCGCAAACGATGCCCGGCATGTCGCAGTCACCCCGAGCCTATCCATCAACGGCTGCGCACAGTGGTGCCCCGCGCGCACCGCGATACCGCGGCGGTCGATGATTGTTGCGATGTCATGCGGGTGCAGCCCGTCGATCGAGAATGACACGATTGCACCCTTTTCAGGGGCAGTGCCGTGAATCGTCAACCAATCCAGGTCGCCGAGCCGCTCCATCGCATATCGTCCGATATCCTCTTCGTGGACCGCAATATTTTCCCGCCCAATCTGCATCATGTAGTTGAGGGCCGCACCAAGTCCTATAGCTTCAACGATTGGTGGCGTGCCGGCTTCAAAGCGGTGCGGCGGATCCGCGTAGGTTACCTTGTCTACGCTCACAGTATCGATCATCTCGCCGCCGCCTTCGTAGGGCGGCATACGATCAAGATGGTGTTTCTTGGCGTAAAGCACACCGATGCCTGACGGGCCGTAAGTCTTGTGGCCGGTGAAGACATAAAAGTCGCAATCAAGATCGCGCACATCAACCGGCATGTGCACTGCCGCCTGGCTTCCGTCAACAAGGACAGGAATACCACGCTCATGGGCAGCTTTGACGACCTGCTTGATCGGTACGACCGTCCCCAGCACATTCGACATATGCGTGATCGCGACCATTTTAGTGCGCGGCGTCAGTAGTGCCTCGAATTCCTCCAGCAGGAATTCACCGTTGTCCGCAATCGGTGCCCATTTCAACACCGCACCAGACCGCTCGCGGTGATAATTCCACGGCACGATATTCGAATGATGCTCCATGATCGACAATACGATCTCATCACCCTCACCGATAACAAGACCACCGCACGATTGCGCCACCAGATTGATTGCCATTGTCGCATTACGGGTGAAGATGATCTCATCACTGGAGCCCGCATTCAGGAACCGGCGGGCCGTTTCGCGCGCTTCTTCAAAATTTGCAGTTGCCGTATTCGAAAGGTAGTGCAAACCCCGGTGCACATTGGCGTACTCGAAGCGATAGGCATGATCCATTGCTTCTAGTACGGCACGCGGTTTTTGCGCACTTGCCCCATTGTCGAGATAAACGAGCGACTTGCCGTAGACTTCCCGGAATAGAATCGGAAAGTCCGTCCGGATGCCTCCCACGTCAAGCGCTGCGCCGCCCCGTTCGCGGGTACGAGAAATGTCGGCATCAAAGTCCAAAGTCATCTCGTCCTCTCGATTTGCACGAATTTCGTTGCCTAATTCGACAGCCAATCACGTGCAAAAGCCATCAAGGCTTCATTGATTGCCTCGTCTTTTACCTGCCCAACGGCTTCGCCGATAAAAGACTCGATCAGCAAGACCCGCGCGGTCTCTGTCGGAATC
>JAJFHK010000148.1 GCA_021775655.1 Filomicrobium sp.
CCGTCTTTCTCGGACAACCTCGTCGAGGTATCACGCAGCAACTAAGAAGGGGCTTAGACCTTACTTAGAGACAGAAGGCCGGGGTAATACATGCCCCGGCCTTTTTTGTCTTGAGTCGGCTTGTGGCCATTGACCTATTCATCGGCGCGCTTCGGGGGCAGTCAAATGAAGCGCTCTAGCTTTTTACTGGGATGGAAGCCGGCGGGGTTACGCCCATCGAGACGTAAACGCTCATGAGGCTTTCCACGCCGCCTTCGGCAGGCTTGATCCAGCCTTGCGGAACATACAGGAGGGCGCCTCCAACTGGAACCGGGGCCGACGGAATGAGTACACCCAGGTAGTGCTCGTTGTTAATTAAAACCGGCTGATTTGAGGGAAGCAGAGCAAGAACGGCCGCTCCAGGTTCGCCGCCGAAAAAGCACCAGACCGGGCTCATGTTCGATACGTCGGCATCGGCTTTCTGATCCAGCAGCGAGGTGAATCGCTTTGTCAGTCCATACAAGTTGGACACGACCGGAATCCTATTGACGATACCCTCAACAAAGCCTGCGAACCAAGGACCAATCCGGGTTTCGAGGAGCAGCCCGAGGACGTAGATCGTGACGAGCAGGATCACGATTCCGAAGACGTAGGGCGCAGGCGACGATTCATTGATGCTCAGCCCAAGATAGGAGAGCTGCCTGCCGAACAAGCTTCCCGGACCCACGTATTCGTTCACTAACGAGGCCAGCCACACCACGACGATGACTGTCAGTGAAAGTGGCAGAAGAGCGAGTAGGCCGGATAGGAAAATACGGATTGTATTGTTCATGGGGCGGCTCCCGAGTGTTTGAATGATCGTGGCTGCGGCCGACGGGTAATTTTAAAGGAGCTTAGTGGAGGCGGGCTGAGGTGCAAGCAGGGTAGGTTAGGTCAGCGCCGCCGAGCCAAGTAAAACTGCCAAATTGGCTCGACGGTAGCGGTTCCTCGATGGAGACGCATTCGCCGGCCTTCCATCGACTTTGTGCCACGGCAACGTTCCGCCGAACCTCCTGCTTGGACGTTCTGCCGGTGGCTTGGTTTGCCATGGCAAAACTGCATTGAAATCTTAGCGATCCGGTTTGCCGATCCATTGTAGACGTGATTACGCTGACCGGCACATTAACTATCCGGACAGCTTGTCGTTCCAATTGACTGACTTGTCACGAGGCTTTCGCGTGAATCATTTATTCCAGTTGAAGTTGTCATCTGCTCCCGGTTTCGGGCGATCGAATTTGTGCTCTGGCTGCTCCGCGGCGCTACTGACGGATATTCAATGCTCACAAGGAAACAAACGCGATCTCAAGGGCTGCAACTCGCGCTCGTCGAGGATGACGAGCAATTGGCTCAGCTCTTACAATACAACTTCGTTGCGCATGGGTTTAGCGTCGACGTGATTGACGATGGACAAAAGGCGCTGCCACGGTTCTCTGAATTGCGCCCAAACCTCATTTTGCTGGACTGGTCACTGCCTGGGCTTTCAGGAATCGAAGTGCTGCGCCAGATTCGTTCGTCACCTTCGCTGTGTACGACCCCGGTTGTGATGCTAACGGCACGTTGCACCCCAGAAGATCGAGCGCGCGCTTTGTCGACAGGAGCAGATGCGTTCTTTGCCAAGCCGTTTTCGATCGGAGCGGTTACCTCGGCATTGGAAAGGCTAGCAGTTCCTCACTTGAGCAAGCTGCAAGGCGACGTCACGATCTAAGGCCCTGTATGAAGGTTCGTCTGTAATCGGGTTCGCAGGCTATTACCGGGTGGCGATATACTTCGACGAACTGATCGGATGACGGTGAAGCTATGCAGCTTCAGGCATTTTCAGTCAGCCTCAAGCGATAACCGAAGCCCCTCACCGTTTCGATATTGAACGAAGGGTGCTTTGTCTTGCGCCTTAATCGGTGGATATAGGTTTCAATGGCTTTCGGGTCGGTACTATCAGACACAGAAAAGATACGGGAGGCGATGGCGTCTTTACTGACAACATTACCATTTGCCCGCAACAACACCCTGAGGACGCCGCGCTCACGCGGTGTCAGATCGATCGACTTTCCACCAAGTAGAATTTCGCCACACGAGGGATTGATTCGTAGCGGACCAAAGTCTCGATCGGTGTGCTTGTTGGAGTCTGAGTTCGGCGTCTGTCCGTTGCACGCTCTCAGGACTCGCATGCGGAATTCGTCTGGGCGAACCGGGCGTAGAATGAAATCGAGTGCTCCATTCTTAATCAAATTTGCGACTCTGCCCAAGGTGCCGCTGTTGCCACACACAAGGACCTTAAGCGATGGGTCAACTGAACGCATTCTTCGGATTGCCTTTGCGGAGTCGCATGACCATTCGTCCAGATCGAAGATCGACACGTCATAAGAATTGCTCCTTAGCGCATCAACAGCCTCTTCGATTGAACTAACGTTATCTACCGCAGCCTCAAGCATTTGAAGCAGAATAGTATTTCGCGTCGATAAGGTGCCCTCATTGTGGGCGTGTAGAATTCGCACTTCCTGCTCCGTATTGCCGCACCGGGCCAAACGGGACACGAACAATCGAGCTTCACACTGAAACGCGCCCCCTCCAATTGTTATTGCGCATTCAGATGACAGTTTCTTGAAATCCTCACGTGTTCGAATCGCCACGGTGCTGACAGCGGATTGCAAGCTTGAACGCTTATCTTCCTAAGTGCGATCGAGACAGTTGTTGAGACTTTGTCTCGGAATCGAGTGTGGCGGAAACCGTACCGCGTACGATCTCTGCCTTAGTGAACTAAGAGTAGATTTTGGGGGCTATCATGAGTTTTCGTCTGGGCGGCGTTGCATTTGTTGTAAGCGCTGCACTCCTATCGTCAAATGCGTTTGCCGCCGACCTCGGCGGCGATTGCTGCGCGGATCTCGAAGAGCGTGTCGCTGAACTCGAGGCAACGACCGCTCGCAAAGGCAACCGCAAAGTCTCGCTGACCGTCTACGGTCAGGTCACCACGGCTGTCATGTTCTTCGATGCCGATGGCAACGGCGTTGATGAAAGCAACACCTACGTTGTCGATCCTCAAACTTCCGGAACGCGCTTTGGCTTCAAAGGTAAAGCCAACATCACGTCCGACTGGTCGGCCGGTTATCGGATCGAACTTCAGTGGCAGCAGGCTGACGCCGACCAGGTTCGCATCGACAACGATGAAGGCCCGGACCTGCCTGAATTCCGCCTCGCCAACTGGTACCTGAAGAGCAAGACCCTCGGTAAGCTCACCGTTGGTCAGGGTAACACGGCAAACTCTGGTATCGCTGAAATCAACGTCGCTAACTCCAACATCGCCGACGGCATGTCGTCCTCGCAAGCTGGCGACGAAATCATCGAGCGTTCGCTCGACGGCCCGGACATGGAAAACTTTGAGCACAACCGCCGTAACGTCGTGCGCTACGATACGCCAACGTATGGCGGCTTCGTTGTCAGCG
>JAJFHK010000149.1 GCA_021775655.1 Filomicrobium sp.
CTCAATGATGCCGCGATCGTACTCCGGCTTCTTGGCGGGCCAGGAAAACTTATTCCAGGCCGCGACATTGTGGGCAGCCTTATACCAGTGCGGCACCCAATAATGACCGGCACGCAGGATGCGGTCGATGGTGCGCGTTGCCGTGAGGAGTTCGGCACGTGAACCGGCTGCAAGCGCATTGCCGATCAAAGTATCGATCACCGGGTCGGCAATACCTGGCAAATTGAGGCTACCTTCGACGTCGCGAGTCGCCGATCCCCAATAATTCTTCATCTCGACGCCAGGTGTCAGACGCAAGACGTAGCGGCGGGTTGTTATGTCGAAATCGAATGACTTGGTACGCCGCTCGTATTGCGCTGAATCGACGAGACGGATTTTTCCCTCGATGCCGAGCAATCGCAGGTTCTCAATGTAAGGATTGATGATGCGCTCGAAGGAGGGCGAGAAAATCAGAAACTCGACATCAAGCTGGCGGCCTGACGCATCGACGCGCTTTCCATCTTTCAAGGTCCAGCCGGCCTCGGTGAGCAAACGGCTCGCTTCGCGCAAAAGCTTGCGGTCCTGACCCCGTCCAGAACTGACCGGTGGCGTGTAAACTTCCTCGAATACGGCCGGGTCAAGCTGATCGCGGAAGGGTTCGAGCAAAGCCAGTTCTTCTTTTGACGGCTTGCCCTCAGCCTTCATGTCGGAATTCTCAAAGTAGCTCGCGGTGCGCAGGTAGAGTTCGTAAAACAGGTTCTTGTTCGACCATTCGAAATTGAAGGCATAGTCGAGCGCTTTGCGGACTCTCTTATCCTTAAACTTCTCGCGACGCGTATTGAGCATGAACCCTTGCGCACCGGATGGCTCCGCGTTGGGCAGCGTCAGGCGCAGGATACGTCCATCATTGACGGCCGGCACGTTGTAGGCAGTTGCCCAATCGACGGACGTAAATTCTTCGCGCAGATCGAATGTGCCATTCAATAGGTTCTGAAGCTCGGCTGTACGGTCGCGGTAGTACTCGTAGCGCAGCTCATCGAAGTTGAAGCGCCCGCGATTTACGGGGAGATCTTTGCCCCAGTAGTCGGCACGGCGCTTATAGGTGATGAAAGTTCCGGGGTTAAAATCGGCAACCTCGTAGGGACCGGAGCCTATCGGTTTGACGAGCCATGTTTCGTCGAATGGCTGGTTGTCATAAAATGCCTTGGGCAAAACGGGCAGCGTCGCGACAAACAGTGGCAGATCGCGCAGACGATCACCTTCGAACTGGTAACGGACGGTCAGGGGGTCGAGCGCCTCGGCCTTGGTGACATCGTTTAGGCCGAAGCGGTAAAGCGGATGGCCTTTCTCCTTCAACGCTTCGAAGGAAAATACGACATCGGCAGCTGTTACCGGAGAGCCATCGGCAAATTTTGCTTCCGCGCGAAGTTTGAAGACCACCGACTTCTTGTCGTCGGCTAATTCCGCTGATTGAGCAATGAGGCCGTAGACGGCATCAGGCTCGTCGTCGGCGCGGACCATCAGCGTGTCGTAGAGGTATGCGAGGCCCTGGGCATGATCGCCCTTGAGGATGAAGTCGTTAAGGCTGTCGAATGTCGGCAGGCCACCGGTGCCGATCATCGATAGTCGTCCGCCTTTCGGGGCGTCCGGGTTGACGTAATCGAAGTGCTCAAAGGAGGGCTGGTACTTCAGCACACCAAATGCTGACAAGCCGTGTGATGGGCTCGACGCAACCGCAGAATTGATGATGAGGGTTAAAGCGGCTAAGGCCCCCACTAATGTTGCTGCCGCCGACTTCAACTGGCTCGTTCGTCTCATCAGGACTCCGGGTGTGGTGAAAGACATTCTCGTCTCTGCGCGCTTACATCCCACGCTGTGCTTTCAGCTTCTCAGCCTTGGCCGGATCGAGCCACCAAGTCGTTATGACTGCGCTCGGCGCCTGCGATGGCAGCTTTTCGGCACGTCCAAAGATGTCCCAACTGGCAATGCGATCGTAGGGGAAATGCCATTGGGGGACGAGATAATGGTTCCAAAGCAGAACACGATCGAGGGCGCGGGTGGCCGCAACGACTTCATCGCGCGTTTGCGCCTGAACAAGTAATTCGATCAGTTCATCAACAACCGGGTTCTTGATACCGATGACGTTGCGTGATCCCGGCTTGTCGGCGGCGGCAGTGCCCCAGAATTCGCGTTGCTCATTACCTGGCGAATGGGATTGGCGAAAACCGGAAGTGATCGAGTCGAAATCGTATTTCTCGAGCCGCCGCTGATACTGGCTTGAGTCGACAAGTCGGGCCCGGGCATCGATGCCGATCTTTTTCAAATCGTCGATGTACGAGCCAATAATGCGCTCCATGATCGGTTGGGCGATCAGGAATTCGATCGACATTTGCTCGCCGGAGGAGTTGACAAGCTTGCCGCTTTTCAAGGTCCAGCCCGCTTCAATCATCAAGGCCATTGCCTTGCGTAGGTTCTTGCGGAAATCTCCAGGCGCATCGTTCTTGGGGTTCTTCCAAACTTCGGTGAAGACTTCAGGTGGAATGCGATCTTTGAATTGGTTCAGGATCTCCAATTCGCGGCCCTGCGGCAGGCCTGTTGCTGCCAATTCCGAATTGTCGAAGTAGCTGCCTACGCGAACGTAGTTCCCGTAAAACAGAGACTTGTTCATCGCTTCGAAATTAAAGGCATAATTCAAAGCGCGGCGGACGCGTGGGTCAGAAAACTGCTTGCGACGGGTGTTGAATACAAACGCCTGCATAGGGGCGACACCGCCGTCTTTAAGCTGTTCTTTTTTGATCTTGCCGGACTTTACCGCAGCAGTGTTGTAGCGGGTCGCCCAAAAGTTGGCGCTAGATTCCTGGCGATAATCAATGAGACCAGACAAGAATGCTTCGAATGCGGGTGCACTGTCACCGAAGTAGACGAAGCGAACTTCATCAAAATTGTACATCCCGCGTCGCGAAGGCAGGTCTTTGGCCCAGTAGTCCTTGACGCGCTCATAGGTGATCCCGCGGCCGGCGTCGACTTTGGTGATGCGATACGGGCCTGAGCCAAGTGGCGGCTCCATTGTCGTCTTGGACAAGTCGCGCAGATTGCCTTTGGCGTCTTTCGCCTCCCAGAAGTGCTTCGGCAAGATACTAAGCTGTCCAAGAATTTGGGGAAGCTCGCGATTACCCTTCATGTCAAAAGTGAATGTGACTTGGCGTTCACCGGTCTTCTCGGCGGAGGTAACGTTCTTGTAGTAGAGGTTATAAAGCGGATGCGATTTCTTGAGAGCCTCAAGCGAAAAAATGACGTCTTCGACCGTAATCGGTTTGCCGTCGTGAAACCGACCGCCCTCGCGCAATTTGAATGTCGCCGAGGAATAGTCTTCAGGATAAGATACCCATTCGGCCACGAGCCCGTATTCTGTCGAGGGCTCATCAAGACTCGTTGCCATCAAAGTATCGTAGACCAGCGCGCCGACAGCGCTGGCGACCTCGCCCTTGATCGTGAATGGGTTGAGGGAGTCATAGGAACCAAGCGCTGCGACCCGGACAGTTCCGCCCTTGGGCGCATCCGGGTTCACCCAGTCAAAATGCTTGAAGTCAGGTCCATATTGGGGGCCGCCCACCAACGACAGGGCATGATAGCGTTTATCTTCTGCGAGCGCATTGAATGAAGTCAGAACGGCAACCGCCGCAAAAGCTAATAGAGCACTTTTGAAGAGGCTCGTTGCGCGTTGGACCATCAGGCAAATCTCCAGGTTACTTTGCATGAAATCGTGTCGGTTGTCCCCTCTGTCTTACCCGGAGACAGCGTCACGGTGTAGTTAAACGTTATTAAGCTTGCTGGCGCGTTACCCCACGTGAATAGTGGACCAAAGCCATTGAAATAAAAGGCCCGCCGAAGTTTGGCGGGCCTTAATGGATACTTGCCGATTAGGCCTTGATTACGTCTTTACTTGCCGAAAGCCGGAGCGAAAGCCTTGGCTCATCATCAGATCACCTACTTCAGGGTGTTGAGAAAGGCGACCATATTGGCGACATCACTGTCGCTGGAAAAGCCCGAGAAGATCATTTTCGTACCGTCGATGTATTCCTTGGGCTTGTGCAGGAAGCTGGCGAGCGCTTCGTTGTCCCAGTTGCCACCCTTTGTGGTCATCGCTTCAGAATACTTGAAACCATCGACTGAACCTTTTGCACGATCGACAACGCCCCAAAGATGCGGGCCAACCTTGTTCGCACCGCCTTGCTCGTTGGTGTGGCAGGCCTTGCACTTGTTGAAGAGCTTGGCACCCTTCTCAGCATCTGCTTCGCCGACGAGTGATGCGACTTTGGCCGCGTCGAAACTTGCAGCGGGAGCCGCCGCTCCTTCCGCAGCGCCATGTTCGCCCGACTTGGCATCGCCCTCTGCTTTGGGCAGCTCGTAACCCACGACTTCGTGCTCACCACCACCGTGCGGCGTCGTGGCGATCTCAATAAATGTTCTGCTGGCTACGATGATGAGGACGGCTGCCAGAACGGCGCCGGCGATCTTGTTCAGCTCGAAAGAATCCATGGTCGTGTTGCGTCCTGATTGCCAGATGCTTCAATGCGCCGTCACCCTCCACAATAC
>JAJFHK010000150.1 GCA_021775655.1 Filomicrobium sp.
ATTTGTGACCGCATTGACAGCCTGAAGCCCTTTTCTGAATTCCTGTCGCCGTAGCAACATCATGAGCTTCCCTAACAAGGACTGGCTTGACGGAGGAACTTAAACGCCGCCGCTGCGTTGCCTCCTGAGCCGCAGTGTTCGGCAATCGACAACCGATCGATTTTTTCAGGAGGCTATATATGTCCGTTGCTGAGAGTGACCCCCGTCAACCGCGCGAGATGCCCGATTTAGAGCACCAGGAGACCATCAGCGATCCGTCTGACCTGCCGTCTCCTGCGGAAAAACTGCCTGAAATCATCATCTACGGTCACTCTGGAATCGTCTACTGGTGGCCGGTCTGGTTGATTGGGTACATTGCAGCGGCTGTGACATATGCCTCGGGCGACCCCTTCATCGCGGAGGAAGGAGAACGGTTGCTCGTTCATCCCAGCCCCGGCCTGGGTCTTGCCTTCATCGGCGTTCTGATTACGACACTGCTAATTACCAACGGCCGAATGCGTGGCATCTACTCCATCGTCGTGCTGCTTTGCATCTCGTTGGCGTTTGTTTCCTTGGCCTGGGCAGGCTTGTTGGACGATATTGCGCGATTGATCCCAGAAGTATCAGTCCACATGAATGCTGGATTCTACATGGTCATGTCTACGGCACTGTTCATAATCTGGGCGCTAGCATTCTTTGTGTTTGACCGGCTGACGTTCTACCGGGTGAGACCGGGCCAACTTACACAGGAACGTTGGATTGGAGATAGCGCCGAAAGCTTTGATACGCGAGGAATGCTGTTTGAGAAGCACGGCGAAGATTTCATGCGCCACCGCCTCCTCGGTCTTGGAGCCGGCGATCTCAGATTGACCACCGCAGGGGCCAAAAATCGGACAATTGAAATCCCAGACGTACTCTTCGTTGATCGGACCGTCGAAAACGTTCAGCGCTTGATCGCCGTTGAGCCCCACGAGGTCCCGTGAGAGCACATCCCCTGCGGCCATGAATTTTCAATATTCTTGGCCGCACGCTGAGCCGCGTTCCACCGGGAACACCGCCTGAATCGCCGCTATTCGCATTACAAAGATCAGCGGGTCATCAATTGCAATTAGTGCGCGCGAGCATGTCCTTGGATCTCGCTCGAAATTGCACGCAGTTTCTGTTTCTCTGAGTCCAGCGTTAGTGCGGCTTCGGCCCTTTCGAGCGCCTGCTGCGAGTGCCTCAAGGAAACCGCACAAGCTGATTTCCCGCCCATTTCGGCCAATGCAAGAAGTGACTTTTGCAGCCTGGTCTGGACTTCGGCAATGCCGGCGCCATCTCGCGCAATTGGCGAAAAGAAATCATCGAAGAGGTCGTCGGTTTTGAGTTCGGGAACAAATACGCGTGGGCATGAGGGCTCTTCAGCGCCGCGCCCGGCTTCTGCTTTCACCCATCTAGCCAATAGCCTGACGCCGCGTCCGAGTACATCGATCGCCGTACCGGCATCATTGACCGCAGGCGAGAGAGCACGGGATGCGACTTCTGCCAGTACAGCAATGCCAAAACGCGGGTCTTGGCTGTAAGAGCGCTCGTCGGTAACTTCGAATGCCTTCAGCACAGACTCGACTGCTTCACCATGTTCAGATGCCATTGCCGTGCGCTGGTCATCTATCTCGCCCTGCGGCGCTCGCGATACGATCATCGCTAACGGGCTTGACGTATGCACAAAAGCTCCGGGCAATACGCAAAGAGAAATTTCGGCGTCTAGCTCCTCGGCGGCTGACTGTACCGATTCCATATCGACATAGGCGATGTATCCGATCTCTTCAGGATACAGAGGTCGGCCCCGCTGCATCTCCTTCCGCTTTTCTTCATCAAGCCGAACACCGCCAAGATACGGGTTTTTCAGTCGAACGTTTATCGCATCGCTTGTTGCGTGCTCCACCCTCCCCGTCGTTTCTCCGACTCTTCCAAGTCTCGTCAGGTGGTCGATCCAACGCAGCATCGTAAAGACAATAATCCCGATCACTCCGATGCTGACGATGAACAAAACAAAGCGGCCTCGGTCAGAATAATAACCGGTGTTGAGCGCAACGATTCCAACGAGCGAAAATAGGAACGAGCCAAGAAACACCGCGAGAACATTCTGCGTCGTCGGGTCTTCGCGCAGTAACCGTGTTGCCCTTGGAGAGACGTTGTCTGTAGCGGATGCGTAAGAGGCCACCATCACGCTGAGCGAAAATGTTGTGACCGCCAGCATGCTGGAAGCAAGAATGTTAAGGATCTGATGAACGGCATCGGAACCGAGCGTATCCGGCAAATCTTTTGGAACGATCGGGGCAAGCTTCACAGCGAGAAGTGCCGCTGCGACACCCAGCACAGCAAAAAGTGAGGCGCGCACCCACATGAGCTGAGCCATCTTTTCAAGGCGTCGGCGCCAAATCGAAATCATCGTTCCTCACAGTATGGGTATTTCAAGGGGGCATACACGCCTTGGACCTAGTCACAATAGACGGCTCAATCGCCTGATGGTTGCATTTGTTTAGTGAGCGCGTTTGGCCAAGTGTATCGCCTGCAGATACGACACCGCTAGCATTGTAATTCCATTCCCATATCGAACCCACGTGATGACAGACCAGGGAGGAGTGGATTTGGAACGCAGCACTGGATCATGGCAAGATTAATGGCATACGTCACGATGGGATTTGCTGCGATGGCGACGAGCGCCCGAGATGCTCGGCGGTCCTGAAATGATTCCGTATGCAGCCTGTGTACTGCCGCGCGATCGCTAACGGTTGGAGCCAGTCACAAGCAGCGCTTCACCTGTTTCAGCTGATATTGTCAATTGACCCTTGTGAACCTGCCAATGATAGCCATGGATACGAAAAAAATGGGTTGAGCTCAAATTCAATTGGAACCAAATGCACTCGAGACAATTTCCTCCTCCAAGGACGTGGCGACTGGCAACGTCCGTAGTAATCTTCTCTTGGAGGACTCCATGTCAGACACAACAAATGCATTGAATGATCTGATCAGCTTATTGAAAGCAGGTGAGTCATATTATCGCGAAAGCGCGGACAGCATCAAAGATCCGACTGTCAAGTCGCTGTTCACCGAAATGGCGTCGATTCGGTCTGCCGCAATTCAAGAACTTTCGACAAAGATAAAAGGCTTAGGCGAAGAGCCAGCAGGCGCGAGCTGGATGGAGCAAGCGCGCGAGTTCTACACCTCGGCGAAGTCACTTGTATCGGACAAGTCTGATACTCTGATCTCCGCACTGGAAGAGCACGAAGATCGTACGCTTGAACAAATCAAGGAGGCCTTCGGCGATATCGACAATCGTGAAGCACAAACAATATTGACGCGTCACCTCGATGTTTTCCGGAAGACGCACGCAAAGATGAAATCGCTCAAACAGGCTCGCGTTGCCTAGTCAGGTCTATGAGCACCAAAAAATCACAGCGACTTGGCCCGGTGCGGTAACCCGTTCCGGGCCGAATAACACTTGCTAAGTATAGGCACTCGCACGTCTGCAGTTTGGCGAAGTCTGGCGCAGATCACAAGCCATTGGCGGTCACCGACAAACCTTCGATCGAATATCGAGGTCACTCATGAGGCATGAGAGGAAATACCGGACATCATAGAGAGTTCAAGAACTTCCGAAGTGCCTCTCGCGCCTTATCGGAAAGGGCGGCATAGCCATCACGCGCAGCTTGTGCCTCTCCACCATGCCACAGGATCGCCTCCTCGATGGAGCGCGCACGACCGTCGTGCAGGAAATACGTGTGGTCGCTGACGGCCTCGGTGTGGCCGATCCCCCATAGCGGAGCCGTCCGCCATTCGCGACCCGTAGCAGCGCCCTCGGGCCGGTTGTCGGCCAAGCCTTCACCCATGTCATGAAGCAGCAGGTCAGTGTAGGGCCAAATCTTCTGACCGCTCAAGTGCGGCCGGCCTTTAAGGTTGCCCGTTACGTATGAAGGGGTGTGACATGCCGCGCAGCCAAGAGCGCCGAACAATTTCTTACCCGCTAACACCTCCGGTGCTTTGGCTTTCTTGCGATAAGGAACGGCAAGGTTTTCGGCGTAGAAGGCGAGGAAGTCGAGCATCTGGTCAGTGATCTCGGGCTTGTCGGTCTCAGCGTCTTCGCCGTTGGGCGCTGCTGTGCAAATCTGCTGCCGGTCGGTACAATCCCCGGAAGGGAGCCTGAACATTGATGTCGAAAGCCCCATGTCGCCAGCGAAGGCCTTAGCACTTTGCTGACGTATAGAAGGGTTGCCAGCCTTCCAGCCGAACCGCCCCAATACCACCTTGCCTAGTTCGTGCGACCAGACTTCATTTGTGCGCCCCGAGATCCCGTCGCGATCTTTATCATCGGCATCTGCTTTGGCACGGATCCTGTCCTCCGGACTTGCCTCCAATAGACCCAGGCCGATCATCTGAGGGGCGACTCGCGGCGACATCATCGTTTGGGGATGGAGTGGCCCATACGAGAGGTCGGTGATCGTATACGTAGGTGCGCGAAGCAAAACTACCGTGCCGTCACCAAGATGCACCGGGCGTTCCTGATACATAATGTGCATGCGGCCCTCGCCGTCATGGCCCTGTAACGCGAGATCTTGCAGCTGGCCGCCATAGGTCGGCTCAGCAATCGCATTGGCACGATGTTCGGAAAGGAGCCGACGATGCTCATCGCTCTGCGGCGGAATCGATAGTCGCAGAAACATGGATACGGCATCGTCGCCCGGCCAGTTCCCTTCGGGCGGGTGACCGCGACCATCCTTCAGATGGCAGTGCTGGCACGCCCGTGCGTTATATAGCGGGCCAAGTCCGTCGGACGACTTCGTCGATGCCGGAGACGACACCCAGATCTTGCGGAAGAAGGCGTTGCCAATCTTGAATTTCAGCTCACCCTCAAAGCCTAGGTTGGCCGAGGATTGGGAGAAGGCGTTACGCGTATTGACGGCGCGCTTGGTTGTGGCATCTCCGCCGGCTCGCTCCTCGCCTTGTTCAATAGCTTCCTTGGAGGGCTGGGCCACCGCTGCAAAGTAGCAAAGAAGACCACAAACTCCAGCGGCGAAGCTGGCGCTGCAGAATCTCTGGAAGCGGCTAATCTTCAGTTTCGGTCTCATAGAAATGCTGCACAGTCCGGCGAACTTATCGAAATTAAAGCTTGAAGGCCGCCGCCGGTAAATCCAGCGGCGGCCTTGACGTTCAAGAATAGGGGAATTCTCGACGTCTTAGAAGCGGATGTCCGAGCCAACGAGCACGGTGTGAAGATCTTCAACCCCATTGTCTGCAACGGCGCTACCGACACCATTAACAAGGTTGAAGTCCGCCTCACGGTTTCGGTAGGCGATGTAGATATCCATGTCTGCGGCTTCGATTCTTTGGACGACGCCGAGACCCCAGACCGTCACCTCATTGCCCGTCAGACGGATTGCAGCTCCGCCCGTGCTGTCGAGTTGAGCAATGAGCCCCGCGTCGGCGCCGGCGGACACGAAGTCTTCGAAATGCCCGTACTCACCGAAGAAGGCCGTGTGGCCGAGAGAGGTGAAATTGGCGATCCAGCCAAGTTTTGCATAGATGAAAGTCGCGTCCGCCGGTGACCGGAATAGCCCGTCGTTGTCGAGTACAGTTGTATCGACGGACTGCTGACCAGCAGCGATAAGAGCATTGAGGCCCGACGGCTCGTGCAGAACGGCGAACGAACCAACAACGATATTGTTGTCGAGTTGGCCAGGGTCGCCGAACGCGCCGTTTTCGTCAGTGCTTTCAGTATAAGCGATGGCACCTGCCACCTGAAAACCGCCGAACGTGCCTTCATAAGTCGCGCCGATATCCCAGATGTCGTCTTCACCCCAGGACGCCGAAAGCGTGAAGCCAGCCAAGGCAGGTGTGTCGTAACGCACGAGATTCGCGGTGTCGCCATTGAAGTGGGAGATCAGATCGCCCCAACCGATGTCAATGAGCGCACCGTCACCCGCGCGGCGAATGGACATACCACCGCCGACGTCTTGTGCACCTACATAGCCCGCTAGCCCTGTCTCGGAGAGATCTTGCTCCGGAGCGCCGTCGGAAACCCGCGAGGCCTGGCCAACGGTCAGCCGGCCGAGTGTTTTACTTTCGAGATACCAGTTCGCCTCCCACAAGAGCAGAGCCGGAAGATCCGTGTCGTCGTCGTCCTGGGACACTTCCCCGGAAAGGCTGTCCTGCAGGCGAATCAACATAGAAAAGCCAGCCGTCAGGTTCGGCGAAATGGCCGCGTCGCCTGAGAAACTGAAGTTCGACTGGTCGTTTTGTACGTCCACTATGTATGCGTTCGTTTCACCACCATCATCCCAGAACATAATCCCCTGGTGGACGTGACCGGCAATGGTCAGCGACACCTTGCGGTTTCCCTTACGGGCGGTGGTTGCTTCCAGTTCTGCGACGCGTTCTTCAAGATCAGCGCAGCAGTCACCGCCGAAGTCGGCCGCACTGGCCGAAAGCGACAGCGCGCCACTCGCAACGAGCGCACAGCCCGCTGTAGCGGCAAAATTCCGTAGTCCACTCATGATGACATCCCTTCAGTGATCATCTAGTGCGGCCACCTGAACCTTGAACTCCAAATGGAGCCGGCGGCCAATAACGATTATTCAGCCAGCACCTTCTTGGGGTCATCCAAGCTGTCCGAACCTTCAAACTGGACGCTTTCGATACCCACCGCGGCGATTGCTCGCTCAAGTTCCTTGGCTTGTTTCACAAGAGCGTCGACAACGGCCTGGACGACTGCATTTCCTTCGCTATTACCCTGGCCGAGCATCTGGTCGTAACGCTCAACCGTTTCGGCCCGCTTCTTGAGAGCGGCCGCCTTGGCCACAGCATTATCGATCGCGGCACGTACAGCTTCATCTACCTTCGGATCCTTGGCCCGGACAAAATCTGAGACGCTTGCCCCTTTCACGACCGAGCCGTCAGGTCGCTTGTATTCACCAAGATAGACGTTCCGAATGCCGAGGATGTCGTAGTAGTGCGAGTTATGCGTATTGTCGGAAAAACAGTCGTGTTCTTCCTCTGGGTCGTGCAGCATTAAGCCTAGTTTGATACGCTCCCCGGCCATTTCGCCGTAAGACAGCGAACCAAGGCCTGTGAAGATCGCTACGATGCCGCCATTGCCCTTGGCATCCATGACTGCCTTCCGGGCAGCACCGTCCTTGGCCCACTGACCAACTATCCACTCAAGGTCATCGATCAACAGATCGGTCGCCGCTTTGAGGTAAGCAGCACGGCGGTCGCAGTTGCCACCCGTACAATTCTTCGGATCGAAATCAGTGGCAGGGCGCTTGCCAGCACCGGGCCCGGTACCATTGACGTCCTGTCCCCAAAGCAGGAATTCGATAGCGTGATAGCCCGTTGCGACGTTGGCCTCGACACCACCGGCTTCATGCAGTTCGTCCGCAAGAACGGCCTTGGTGATATTCGAAGCGTCAACCTCTTTGCCACCAAATTTCAGCTTAGCGTTGGCGATGACGTTGGCGGTATAAAGTTCGTTCTCGGGGTTATCCGCACCGTAGCCGGCATCGACGTAGTCGATCAGACCTTCGTCGAGCGGCCACGCATTTACTTTGCCTTCCCAGTCGTCGACGATCGGGTTACCGAAACGGAAAGCCTCGGTCTGCATGTAGGGAGCGCGTGCTGCGAGCCAAGCGTCCTTCGCAGCCGTGAGGTTGCCTTCGGTCGGTTTCGCGATGAAGGCGTCGATCTGCGCTTGCAGCGCCTTGGCGGTTGCAAGAGAGTCCCGATAACCGGCTTCGGCGATATCGGAGTACTGCGCCAGGACGGCATCCTTGGATGGCTCCGCGGCAATTGCGACCGCGGGCACTAGCAGGAAGACTGCTGGGAGGGCCGCGAAAATGGCATTTCGATAAAGCAAGGGTCTTCTCCAAGTCCTCGGGGTTCAAGGCCCCGGATTTTCGGTTGAAAGGTCAGCCGACAGCACAAGGGTGCGGGCTGAGATTAGGGTAATACAATGTAGACGTGAGCGGTCAACAAAAATGTGTATTAAAAAGGTATAGATTCTGAGTGTGGTCCGTGTTTGCAACAGCTTAGCTACAGGTTGCCTCGACCTCTCTTGTTGGCGCGCTAACGAAAACCCCCCTCTTTCCGACGTAAAGAGAGCCAGCCAACGTATGCGATTGAACAAGACTACAACGCACGCCGTGCGACTACTTGTAACCTGTGCGAAGTCGGAAGCCGACGTCGTGAAGGTCGCCGAGTTGGCCTTGGCCCTCGAACTTGGTCAGCAAAACACTTTCAAGATCGTGCATCTGCTCTCTCGCGCCGGTTTTGTCAGAGCTTTTCGCGGAAGGTACGGCGGCGTTAGGTTGGCTCGGCCAGCAAATGAAATCGGTATAGGGCAAGTTGTGCTTGCGATAGAATATCCTGATTTCGATAGGGCCTCGGTAATCCCGTCGAAAGTAGATGCGATTCCGTTCGAGGACAGAGCCTTCAATGCCTTTATCGACATTCTAAACGAGAACAGCATCGCCGATGTTGCTCGTAATGTATCTGGAGGGCTGTCCCGGAAAACTCAATGGAACTCTGCAGAGCCGACGCACGGAATTCGCTCAATGAATCCCGCCAAGAGCCCGACTGCAATGCCAACCTAATGTCGCGCCACAAATTAGATGAATTCTAATCTTCGGCAATTCTAGAATTGCACCTTCAGCATTTTAGCCAACTCGTTCGTATGCTTATTGACGCGACAAACCTTATGTAGTCTTCTCCCGCCTTCCGGGAACCCGAAAACATTCCCTTTCGTCCGATGTCGAGGCTTTGAACCTCTTCGATTGGAGTTAATGATGACAGATGAACTGCGCCGTCCCAGCTCATTCGGACGAAGCTCCATTCCGTCGACATGCGACCCGACACCTGCTGAAGTGCTCATCGGCCATGGATTTCGAGGCTGGATTAGCGGCTATCAAACCGGTGATATTTCTCACTGGGAACGTGTCTGGAGCCTCTACTCGAAGATCCTCAAGCCTGCTCAAGCCCGAGCAACAATCAGCGCCCTCTCTTCTTGGGCCAAGTCTGTCCAAGCGTACAGTCGTCGTCGCATTGAAGTAAACGACAGCGAAGCCATATGTTTTTGCCGGGATGAAAGTCTCGCAATCTCGATGGTTGCGGCCAGCCAACACAGTACTTGTCCAGCGCTGCGGGCTTGCGCATTCGCCTTGATCGACAGTGCGATGATGGAAGAGGTGATCGACAACACCGAAACCTTTGCGGTGACGCTTAGGTGCCAGAATAAAGTCGTTTGCCCACATTGGATCGTTGATGCGGACGTAATCTGCGATTCCGATCCATTATTGTTTCATTGAAGGGTGGGGAATTCAAATTGCTGATCTGCTCTTGCGCGGTGATCTCCGATCACGATATTGAACTGGCGCTCCTCGAAATCATGATTGAAGAAGGCGCACCGATGCCAACTCCCGGCGTCGTGTGGCGCCACCTTCAAAAGAATATGAATTGCTGTGGATGTGCACCGCATGCGGTCGATGTAATCTACAGCAAACTGGAGGAACTCGAAGCCAAGGGACTGATTTGTCCCTGCGCCTGCGCGAATGCAATCGACAGAAAAGTCGGCGTCGCACAACGCAACCAGAGTTCCGCAGCCGCGCCGTCACCGCCTTCGTCTCCGGGTAGCGCGTCGCCATCCCGCGAAACGTGCGATGTGTAACGATGTTGGCTCCCGTCCGACACTCGCCAGTTCCCTCAAGGCGGCTGCCTTCTCCGATCAGGTGCGTGATCTAGAGGAAAAAACCTCCGGAATTGCATGTGAGCGACCGAACGCAAACTGAGTCACTACCCCCAGTCGAACTGTGTTGTTCAGGGCAACGAATGTGTGGTAGGTTTTAGCCCCAATGCGGAGGGGGATAAGCCAATGAAAAGCGATCAGGACGTCATCGATATTCTCAACGAAGCGCTCAAGCTCGAGCTTGGAGCGGTCAATCAATATTGGTTGCATTATCGGCTATTGGAGGATTGGGGCTATACCAAGTTGGCTAAGAAGGAGCGAGCCGAATCCATCGAGGAAATGCAGCACGCTGATAAGATCGTCCAGCGCATTATTTTCCTGGAAGGCCATCCCAATCTACAGCACGTGGCTCCGCTGATGATCGGCCAGAATATCAAGGAAGTTCTCGAGTGCGACTTGAAGGGCGAATACGTTGCTAAGGAGCACTATATGAAGGGTCGCGCGCTCTGCCGTGAGAAGGAAGATTACGTCTCAATGGCTCTGTTCGAGGAACTGCTTGCCGATGAAGAAGGGCACATCGACTTCCTTGAGACGCAGATCGATCTTCTCGGCAAGGTGGGCGTTGAGAACTATGGCCTGCTGAATGCGGATTCCGCTGACGAGATCGACTAATTGCATTTTGGGTGTTTGACGTCGTGCAGCCGTTTGTAAGACGCGTTCTGTTCCTCCTTGCGGTACTTTGCGGGTTGGGGTGTGTCCCGGCGTCAAAAGCGCTCGCCGAGCCACAGGAAGACCCGCCAACACATCACGAGATGGTTCGCCGGTCGATCGATGAAGTTTTCATACCAGCCTTGTCAGAATTCATCGACAAAGCTCGGGATCTGGAAGCCGCAGTTCTTCAGCACTGTATGGAGAACCGTTCGGCTTCAATAAAAGCTGCCTTTGAAGCGGCTGTGATTGCCTGGGCGGCTGTCGCTTTCGACCGCACAGGACCAGCCGGCAAGAAAGACCGGGCCATCCGCATTTCGTTCTGGCCAGATCCGCGCGGCGCTGTTCGAAGGCATGTTTACCGCAAGTTGGCGACAGCCGATCCGGCGCTGACAACTCCGGAGCGGCTTTCCCAGCAGTCGGTCGCACTGCAAGGGCTACCGGCACTCGAACTTCTAATCTATTCAAAAAGTGACAAGGTTAGCGAAGAGCAGCGTGCGTATCGCTGTCGTTATGCTTCGGCAATTGGCACGAACGTCGTACGGCAGGCAGAGGAGATGTTGCAGGGTTGGAAAGGCTCTAAGGGCTGGCGCCATCAGATGCTGTCGGCCGGCCCCAACAACACCGTCTATAAGTCGGATGCAGAAGCGGTAGCTGAAGTCCTCAAGTCATATCTGGCCGCGGCACAAATCATTCGCGAGCAGATCATCACTAAGTGGCTTGAGGCGATTGAAGCGAAGAAACGCTGGGCCGGGCTGCCATTCGAGAGATCGCAGCTGTCGAAGGCTTATCTGCACGAGGGTCTCAGGTCCCTAACGGCAATGTATGACAGCCTCGGAATACAGGCCCACGCTCGAAAACTTGCATTTAGCAATAAGGGTGATGCTTGGATTGAGGGCTGGCTACAGAACTCAATGATCACCGCAGAGCGCAATATTGATCGTGTCGAATTGCCGGCAAATTTAGGCACACAAACGGCGGCGGTGGCGACCAGCCTCCGGCATCTCAAGTTTTACGCGAACGGCCTGCGCCAGCTGATCGGCCGGAAAATTTCTAAAGCAGCCGACATCTTCATTGGGTTCAATGAACTCGACGGCGATTGATACCCGTAGAGTGTCAACAAAGCCAACTCGCAATTGGCAGGAACCAATCTTTTTTCGAAAATTTGTTGCGCGGCAGCGCGGACCGCCGATCGGGAAAGTTCAGGATTTAACCGGTGGTATAGACTAAGCCGCATCGCAAGCCTTTCCACCGTCAATTTAACATATCGTCAAATGCTGACTTTGAAAGTTACATTCTCTGCGATCGACGAGCAAAGCTCGTTTGGCCCAAAACAGGCGATTCTATAGCTATTCCAAATTAGAATTGTTCCAGTCTTCCTTATCTTCACTTCATTGTTGTTGACGTTGAAGGTTCACTATAGCACATACGAGCAGGCAGCCGCTGGAGTTGATCCAGCAGCCGATGAAAGATGATCGTGACTAACGGAAGTCGATGGGCAAACCTGAAATATGTGGTCGGCTCTTCGTTTCCGGAGTGTCGTTATGACTGGAGATCTACAAATGCGAATTTCAAAGTCGAAACTGCTGGCCACCGTGGCAATGGGAGCCCTGTTGGCACCGGCCTCGTTGCATTCGGCTGTCGCGAACGACGATGTCTATGCCGACTTTCCCGTGACGGTAAAGGGCTACAGCGGCGACAAAAGAAACTCAGTTTCTTACAGTGGTCAGATTGCCCGGCACGTATTGCACGACTCTCTCAAAAAGCTTGCCGGCAAGGGTGTTGGGAAGCCTGATGACGCTTTGAAGTCGAAGTTACTGACCTACTTCGAAAGCGGCGATGCAGGTCGTGAAATTGTCGCCCCTGCAGCCAAGGGGGCTTTCGCGGTCTTGCAGTCGAGCGTCGACGAAATTTCGAAGGGCCCCAATCTCGCCGGGAAGACTTATAAAGGCACCATAACAGGTATGCCGAACGGTATGACAGGTGTGGAACTCGTCAAGTTTTGGATCGACAAAGCCTCTGCTGCCGACAATGGCGTCGACGAAGCCAACGGCTATAATTACCCACAGCTCATCTCCAAATTCATTATGGGAGCGGTTTCCTACCACCAGGCCGTCGACAATTACCTGGATGAGAATCTGGAGGCGGATAATAAGCCCAATGACAAGCCTTATAAGGACGGTGCCCAGTATACCGGCAAGGAGCATTCTTGGGACGAGGCTTTCGGATATTTCGGAGCACCGGCGCATTCACTCACGTTGACACCAGCCCAAGTCTACGCGATCGCCAAACAGAAAGATGATGCTCTCGCTGCGGCTGACTACAACAAGGACGGAAAAGTCGACCTCAAGACCGAAATGACGTTCGGCCCTGCCTACTATGCTGCCTCCTTCGACAAGTCGACGGCCGGCAAGGACAACGAGACAAAATATCTCCACTCAATTGTTCAGGCCTTTCTCGACGGCCGCAAGGTTATCACCAGCGCCAAGGGCGAAAAGCTCACCGACGACCAGCGCGTAAAACTTAAAGAACACGCTGCTTCAATTCGAAAAAACTGGGAGAATGTGCTCGCCGAAGCGAGCTACAAGTATGCCGGATCGGTGTACAATGACATGGAGAAGCTGAAAACCATCCTCGAAGCCAACGGCGACACGGCGAAGGTTTACGGCGACTACGTGAAGCATTGGGGCGAACTGAAAGGTTTCACCCTGGCACTACAGACTGGAAAGGAAAATCTCGGCGAGACCGCCACAATGATCAATCGTTTGATCGGGTTTGGTCCGCTACTTCTAAACCAGAGCCAGGTTATCGACCTCGATAGTAAGGGGAATTATCTTCGCGACCAGGGGCTAGGCTGGGGCGAATACATGCTGCACATGGCTAAGCTTCAAAAACTTCTGGTCGACAAATTCGGTATCAAAGCCAAGAGCAATACCATCTCGGGTGACATCAGTGCGCTCGCTAAGTCGCTTGGTGCCAGTGCCGGAGCAGAGAACGATTGAAGCCAACTGAAATCGCAGTGTTGAATGGACCGCGGCCTCGCGCCGAGACCGCGGTCTGCTTCATTCGTGAAACAACCATCGGATTGCAAGTGGCAAGCGATTGAATGGATGTCTATTTCGAATATCTTGAGCAAGTCTTCGGTCCATTGCTCAATCCGCAAAAGCGGATCTTCATCGGCTATCTCGTTTCGGCGCTAGCGATTGCACTTTTCGTGCATATTGCAATTGCCCGCGCGACAATCGGCAAGGCAATGTCCGGTATTTTTGCACGCAGTATCTGGCTGTCTCGCTCCGCGACGGCTGACTATACCGTAATGATCGTCAATCAAGCGATCATGATGGGCGTTGCACCGCGGCTTATCTCGAAACTCGTCATCGCGACAATTCTCTTTGAAAGCCTACATATCTGGTTTGACGGTCGCGTGACGCTATTGCCGCAGACGCCCGCTTGGGTGGTCGCCACCTTGTTCACTCTGACGCTATTCTTACTGGACGATGCAACGAAATATCTCGTACACCGCGCTCTGCATCGCTTTCCAGCACTGTGGAGTTTCCACAAGGTCCATCACTCCGCTGAAGTGCTGACACCATTTACGGTCTACCGAACGCACCCGATTGAAGCGGTGATCTTCTCGTTGCGATCCATACTGGTTCAGGCACTTCTCGTTGGGGCCTTCTTATTCTTCTTCGGCGATCGCGCAACCCTCATGACGGTTCTCGGCGCAAATGCGTTCTTGTTCTTCTTCAATCTGGCCGGCTCGAATTTGCGTCATTCGCATGTATGGATCAGTTACGGATCGTTTCTGGAGCGATGGTTGATCTCGCCTGCGCAACACCAGATTCATCACTCAGTCGAGGATCGTCACCACGATCGCAATTTCGGCGCGGTTCTCGCCGTATGGGACCGGTTCGGTGGCAGCCTGTGCTTGGCAACCCCTGAAAATCGTCCAGCAGGATATGGCATCAAGGGCGGCAGTAGCGCCCCCCACAATCTAACCACGCTTTACTTGCACCCCTTTTCGGAGGCGGCGCAAGCTGTTCTACATCCCTTCTTGAGAGGTTCGAAAGACATGCTGAAGACCATTCGTCAGTCTCGCGCTTTGCGCTGGACTGCGCTGGGAGTTCTCGCGGCCCTCGCCGGGATCATGGCACAATCAACTCAGTCAAAGGCCGCTGGCGAACTGAATATTTATTCGCATCGTCAACCGTTCCTGATCGAACCATTTCTGGATGCCTACACGAAAAAGACCGGAACAAAGATTAATGTCGTCTACGCTTCCAAGGGACTGGCGCAGCGGCTTCTTGCGGAGGGCGAGCGCAGCCCGGCTGATGTCATCCTCACCGTCGATATTGCGCGCCTGAGCGTGTATGCAGACAAGGACCTTTTGGCTCCCGTGCACTCCGAAGTGCTTCTTGAGAACGTTCCACCTCATCTCAGAGCATCCGACAATCGCTGGTTTGCCTTCTCGAAGCGCGCACGTGTCATCGTCGTATCGAAGGCGGCTGGCGACGCCAACACGATCAAGACCTATGAAGAATTGGTTGATGAAAAGTGGAGGGGCCGGATTTGCCTGCGCCCCGGCAGCCACGTTTACAATCGTGCACTCGTGGCATCATTCATCAACGCTGACGGGGTCGCTGCAGCCGAGAAGTGGGCACGCGGGCTTATCGCAAATCTCGCGCGGCGTCCGCAGGGGAACGACCGAGCGCAAGTCAAAGCAATATTCGAGGGTGTATGCGATATCTCGATCATCAACAATTACTACTACGGCAAGTTGAAAACATCCGACAAGTCGGCGCAAAGGGATTGGGCAGCAGCCGTCAATCTCATTTTTCCCAACCAGCAGGGCCGAGGCACGCACATCAATATTTCCGGAGGCGGTGTCGCGATTCACTCGCGCAACAAAGAGGAAGCGGTCCGGTTTCTGGAATTCCTCACGAGCGCCAAAGCACAGAAACTGTATGGCTCTGTCAACTTCGAGTATCCAGTAAACCCTAAAGTTGAACCGAGCCCGGAGCTGAAAGCGTTGGGGAGTTTCAAGGAAGATCAAGTCCCGATTTACCGGATATCGGAACTCGCACCTGAAGCGCAAAAGGTGATTGATCGCGTGGGATGGTAGATCATTTGTCAGCACTTGGAGGGGTTCGTGCATCTGGCCCAAGCGCCTTACTGCGTAGCCTTGGCAGGATCACACCACTTGGCGTGATCAACGCAATTCTGGTGTCGGCACTCATTGCGCCGATCATTGCGGTATTTCTTGCCGCAATGGTTGATAGTGGCGACCTCTGGGTACACCTGCTGGAAACGGTCATGCCGCGCTATGTCGCGAATTCGCTGCTTCTCATGTTTGGGGTTGCCGTTGTGTCGTTGTTATTCGGCGTCTCGACGGCATGGGTCGTCACCCGTTACGATTTTCCCGCACGCTCAATCGTCGAGTGGATGCTGCTCTTGCCGGCGGCCATCCCCGCCTATCTCATTGCCTACACCTACACTGATTTTCTTGAATACGCCGGCCCGGTCCAGGTCACGTTGCGCGCGATCTTCGGCTGGCAAAACGCGCGCGACTACTGGTTCCCAGAAATCCGCTCCATGGAGGGTGCGTGGCTCGTCATGGGTGCCGTTCTGTACCCCTATGTTTACATGATGGCGCGTTCAGCATTCTTGCTGACACCTGCCTCGTTCTTCGAAATCGGCATGGTGTCGGGCCGCAGCTTGTTCTGGTCAGTTGGCCTGCCGCTTGCCCGTCCGGCGATCATCGCGGGGCTCGCGCTAGTCTTGATGGAGACACTCTCAGATTTTGGAACCGTAGAATACTTTGCCATTGAGACATTGACGCTTGGCATCTTCAACGTCTGGCTTGGAATGAACAGCCTCGCCGCGGCTGCCCAAATATCTATTGTGGCGTTCCTATTCGTTGTCGGACTGCTGGCTGTGGAACTCCGAGCCCGAGCTTCTCGGAGCTATATCGATACGGGTAAACGGTCGGCGAGTTTGCCAGCAGTTAAAACCCGCGGTTGGCGGTCGGTTGGCTGCCTTGCGGTCTGCCTCATACCTATTGCTGCCGGTTTTGTATTACCAGTGGGAATCCTTTTGACGTTTGTCGCCGGGGGGCAATCGACAGCCTTCAACTCGGCCGTTCTGACTGCCGCTACGAATTCTTTCATGCTGGCAATCGCGGTTGCGTTGACTGTGATGGCCGTGGCGACGATCACGAGTTTGTATTCGACCTATCGTGCGGGACCGCTTTTGAAACAGGTTACGGCGGTCTCTGCAATTGGATATGCCTTCCCGGGAACGATCCTCGCTATTGGTGTACTAACCGTCGGCACGAGCTTTGATGCCGCGACGGATTGGTTATCTCTTGCAGTCTTTGGTGAGCCGCATGGTGGCTGGATTGCGGGAAGTCTTGCGCTTGTAGTGATTGCCTGCTCCGTGCGCTTTCAGGCGATCGGCTACGGAGCGATGACTTCTGGACTTGGCCGCATATCTCCCAACCTCGTGCAAGCCAGCCGCACGCTGGGACATACATTCGGCGAGACTGTCTGGACGATTGTAATTCCACTCGTGAAAAAGTCGCTTCTGGCGGGGGCCCTGCTAGTATTTGTCGATGTCATGAAGGAGCTGCCGATGACGCTCCTGTTGCGCCCTTTCAACTACGAAACGCTTGCAACCTACGTCTATCAGTTCGCGAAGGATGAA
>JAJFHK010000016.1 GCA_021775655.1 Filomicrobium sp.
CTGTTCGCGACCGATGGGAATCCCCCAACCGAGTCCGTCAAACATGAACACGCTCTAGGTCAGACAGTCTCTAATACGAGACCCATCGCATGCGTACCGGTGCGTGGTCGGCAGTGTTCGTTGGGCTGACATTGCTGGAAATCGCTGCTGTTCGATCATTCGTTGCAATCAATTTCTTGAATCCATCTGGCATGCCGAACAGGATTACAGCGACGATCGATATAATAAATGTTGTGACAGCGAATGTTATCGCAACCGATGCCGTTTTTCGGAAGAGGTTCGATCGACGGCTGCGCCACGATGATCTCATCCAACGTTCGCGAGTTTCGGAGTCGCTCATTTTTGACGGTTCGGAGGATGCAACTGCATCCGTCCTAGTTTCATTACCGAGTGCTGTTTCCGGAATATCTATTTCAACAGTCTCTTCAGCTTCGCCGACAGCATCGAAAAATCCGGAGTCGTCAGCTGGTAGCAAGGAGGCTTCGTCGTCGTGGTCTTCAGAATCAGCGATTTGCGTACTAATGCGGTGCTTTGGTTTGCGGGCGAGTAGCACTGCCAATTCTTTTTCGAGGCGCAAGGATGCGTCTTCCGACGAGTCAACTCTTTCGCTGACGGCGTCCTGCTTGATTCTGCGAGACGATTTCTTGCGACTTGGCTTGCCTTTGGCGTCGTTGCCAAAAAATTGCAACATCATAGTGCGCTCCCCCCGCCAAAATGGCAGGTCACGCACTTCCAGGCCGACAGCTCGAACTGCCTTCCGTGGGTCATCGGAGCACACATACTCCCTCCTTCGACCCTAAGCCCACCGCTGCTTAGGCTTCCCCATTTTCTCGCGCACTTATGACGCTTTTGACCGAGCCCCTGCGGTCCGCTAACCACAGTATATTGCAAGTTGCGGTTAGGCAACACTTTCGGTGATCGGCTGCCCAAGAAATAGTCAGCCCCTCAATGTTTGCCCGTGTGGAATACAGTCGGCGGACGTGTCATGAATTGGGAAATGTCTGCTTGGCTCCGGCGAAATCCGTGCCGCAAAATGAATTGGGGGTTGCCGCCATGATGCTGCTGATCATTGGGCTCATTGCATTTTTTACGATCCACCTCATTCCAGCCAACCCGCAGTTGCGCAAAGGGCTCGTCGAGCGATTTGGCGAGGGCGGTTACAAGGGCTTCTTCTCGGTTGCTTCTCTAGCGGCGTTTGTCGTTATCGCGATGGGTTACGGGAAGATGCAGCACTATTTGGGCTCCAAGAACCCCGTACTTTGGGAAGCGCCGATGTGGAGCAAGCATCTTGCACTGGCCTTGATGCTGGTTTCGTTTGTCTGCCTTGCCGCCGCCTACATCCCCTCGCGGATCGGAGCTGCGTTGAAGCACCCAATGTTGCTGGCGGTTAAAATTTGGGCGCTGGCACACCTGCTGGCGAACGGAGACGCGGCCTCGCTTGTCTTGTTCAGTTCGTTTCTGGCCTATGCGGTCTATGCGCGGATATCGCTGAAGCGGCGGGGGGATCATGGCCGCAGCGCGGACGGAGTATCTCTTGTCAACGATGCGATCGTGGTCGGTGTTGGAACGTCACTCTATATCTTGATGGCGTTTTACGGGCACCCTTATTTGATTGGTGTTCCTGTTGTCGGCTAGGCGGGGATGAGGGACAAGCCACTCCAAGCCAAGAATGCTCAACTGAGCGATCGGGGTCAGCTTGTCGGGATCGCGCGGCGTGACAAACGCCGTGCGCCGATGGAGGAAATTGGCGCCGGTTCAATCACAACTGAAGCCGGGCTTATCGGCGATCATAAGGGCAAAAAATTCAGGAACCGGCAGATCACTGTATTGTCGTTGGAGCAATGGCTGGAGGCATTGGCAAGCATTCCGGCGGAAGTTGACGGGGAGCCATTGAAATTGCCGTGGACCGCGCGCCGAGCGAACCTTCTCGTTGAAGGTGTCGATTTGCCAAGGGCTCGCGGCGGCATATTGCGCATCGGGCCGGTGAAATTCGAAGTCACCTACCCAACGCAACCTTGCAAGCGGATGGATGAGGCTCAACCAGGGTTGCTCAAAGCGCTGCATCCGGCGTGGCGTGGTGGGGTGACGGCGCGGGTCCTAGAGGGGGGCGAAATCCAACTCGGTGATGAGGTCGAGATTCTTGTGCGCCCGCCGGAGAAACTTATCCGGCTGCCGGGCTGAATAGTTCCCCGCCTAAACCCAATCCTTAGAGACGGCTTGCTGCAGCAGTCGAGGAAGCTGGGGTTCCAAACGACGCCAAAGCTCTTCGGCAGCAGCGATACGTTCTGCGTCGGTTTCAGGAAGTCTGTCGGCGAAGCGCCCGAAACGACGTCGTTCGGCGTAGAATCGAAAGTGATGTTCCTTGTCGAGGAATTCCCCGGCGTGGCGGTGGATGGTTCCCTCCTCGGGAAAAAAGTAGATTTCGGTGTAACCGCGCATAATGGGTTTGGTGCGGTTGCGACCCTGCTCATACCAGTATTGCAGGAGACGGTCGCGAAAACGCGATTGCACTGAGTGGAACCAAAGCGCGTGCGTCCCGTCAGGGTTCCAGTCATTGCCGCAGACATAGAGTTGACTGTCTTTGTAGCTGATTGACAGAAAGCCATGGAACACAAGCTTGCGGGTATCCGCGTCTACAACGACGAGCGGCCAATGCCCTTCGATATGATCGCTGCCCTGCAGCGTCCTTCTCAGAAGTGGCGATAAAATTGGAATGCCGCCGATGATCAGGCGGGCGAGCCGGTCGGATTGTTGCAGCAAGACGGCGATGACCGGGATGACCGATAGAGTCAGAAACGGGTATTGCTTGATGATGGGCGTTTCGGCGATGAACCTGTCAACAGCATCAAGCTGGGTCAGCGCCAGATAGCACAGGAACGCGACTGCTGAATGGACGAGATAGTGGATCGATTGGAATCGCGACATCAGATCCCGTCAATGCGTTGAGGCCGCCACAGGAACCGTCTAGTTGCAAAGCGCAATGATAAGCCGGCTTTTTGATCGGTGTCCGGTTCGGAATGTCCGGGCTCAGTGGGTAAGGACGATCAGGTCTGTATATTTTCCGGTTTCGTAGCTCTTGCGTTCGTCCGTAACGATTATTGCGGAGCCGGGTTTCATTATTTCAGCAAGCTTTTCTCGAATATCGTCGGGGATCGTTACGCGGTCCAAAGCTTTGCCTGGGGTCTGAGCCGGCCATGAGGGATCGATGACAGGCTTCGCCTTGACCTTGGATTTGCGCGACTTGCGGGTCTTGGCGGTCTTCAGGGTTTTGCGCGCGGCGGTGACGGCCTGCCAGCTCAAATCTTCGCCGTCGGCGGAGTAACCGACCGCATGGAAGACGTGGGTTCCGATCGGAGCGTCAGGGTTATCGAACGTGATGTCGGCTTCAAGGACCGGGTCGTAGCCTTGACGCACATACATTTTGTTCGAGTGCTTCGACAATAGAACCGTGATCGGCAACTTGCGCCGCTCGAAGGCTTTCTGGGCTGTCTTGAGTCGCTCGCGT
>JAJFHK010000151.1 GCA_021775655.1 Filomicrobium sp.
AAGGCACAGCCGAGCATGGGCATCTGAAGCGTCAACGATAAAAGCGCGGCTGCGGGCAATCATACCGGCGCGGATGCTGCGAAGCTGTGGGCATCCCGTCCAACACGACTTTAGGGCGTGTTGGCACAAAGATGGCGCTCAGAAAAAAAGCCCTTCATCGCATCGAAGTGCGTACGCTCCGGCTGGCAAGACCACTGTCGCTGTTGCCTGTCGTTTGCAAAACAGCCGGGTTGATCGCCGTGCCCGTAAAATGTTGCGTCCAGAGCGCTTCGGCAACCTTCTGCGTAGCAGTGAACCGCATCGGCAGAGTGACGCTTTCCTCGTCCAGAAGATCGAGCGTCGCCAGGACATCTGGATGCTGCATTGTTGCAAGAGCCGGATCGTCAGGCGAAGACGAAGCCGTCATCAGTGGGGCCAGTGGGAACGGACGATAAAACAGTTCGTCGGGGTGTTCCTCGTCGAAAGCTGGTGCGGAGACGAATCCGTTTGACCAGCCCGCCATTTCTGCATCAGCAATCGGTTTTGGAATAGAAGTGCCATTTCCTTGGCGCTGACCAGCGACGCCTAGCCTGGATTCGCTTGCCCTGCCGGTTGTTGTACTGTCTTCGGCTGCGTCCGCCTCAAGCAATGCTGCAACTGTCTGTTCGGGCGGTGATTTCTTATTGACAGGCTGCTGCTGAGGATCGGCATCGCGAGGGGGCGAACCGGTAAGCCATGAGCCACCGAGCGAAGCAAGCGCAAAGAGGCTGGCGAGTTGCTGGCGGTCATCATTCGCGCCAGCTGCAACCGCTGGCTTTGCTTGACGCGTAACAGGCTGCGGTGCAGGCGGTGCGATTGGAGCCAGCGATGCAACTCGCAATTCAGCCGGCACTGGTTCGCGAACGATGGGCGGCGGCAGCTTGGCCACGAGATCTACATGCGGGCGCACTTTCGCGCCCCACCCGCTGGCAACTAGTGTCGGCTTCGGCGCGGATGGAGCTTTGCGGTATTCATGGAATTGAGCGATCTGGACGGCAAGTTGCTTGTGCCTGGCCCGGGCCTTCTTGACGTCAGCTTTCGTAATCCTGCGACCGTCAGAGGGCACATGGCGCGACTTTCCATTCGGGAACAGAAGTGCCAGTTCGTACCGCGGCATACGCGGCCAATGGCGCGTGCGGCCGGAATCGATATGGATGAAGGGCAGTGCCGAAGTCGGGTAGTATCCAACCCCTCCCCGCTCGCGGATGAGTGCCGAGTAACGCAGCCGCTTCAGCGGCACGTCAGGGAACTGGATGTCCATCGCCTTGCCAAGTAAATGCTGGCTCTTTTTGGCCTGGCCGCCACGCGTCTTGCGCAGCATCCTGTTGGTCTTTGAGGAACGATATCCAGAGATGACGTGGGTCGGCACCTGCGTGCCCAGTTCGGCGCGGATCTCCCACAGGAGGTCGATCAGCGTTGGGTCCATTTTCGTTGGCTCGTCCTCGCGCCAGTCGCGCAACAGCCAATTTATCTTCTTCATGGCGTCCGGCAGGCGTTTGCCGTCACGCATGTAGACGACATCCAGCGTTTCTTTGGTGTGGATGTTGTAGAGCGCGATGCGCCGTTCACCGTCGCGGCCTGCGCTCAGGTGTCCCACGCCGAAATAGGCGAAAAATGCCAGACCGAGCAACAGAAGGCCCAAAAGCCCGGCGGCTCTATGAAAGAGTCCGATTTGCAAAGTCCACCCGTCGAAAGCGCTTATCTCATCCCGCCGTCCCGGATCTTCCGAAGGAAAATTCGGCCCCCTCCAGGACGGTGCTATCTTCATTCACGTTCCGTTAGGAATATCAGAAAGCCCTTAACGTCACGTGTGACGAAGAATATGCCAGCTCTATGGGGCACGAACGTGGCGGAGAAATGCTGCAGCCTGGTACAATTCTCAGCCCGGGCCGCCCTCAGTGCCTGTGTGACCTAGATGGAATCGTTCTGCCGCGGCGTATTTGGTTTGAGCTCAGGTGGACCGGCGAAATGCGCCAGATCATTCTGGATGCTGGCGGGCATCCAAGTCGCCCGCCGTGATACAGACGCTCGGTTGCCCAGCCCTAGAAACCGAAGGCCTGCTTGAACAGATCCGAGATCGGGTCGTCGTAATACTTCTTCACGACAAGACGCGATCTGTCGATCTTGACGGGGGCAAGATGATCGCGGCCCTTGTGGATTTCACCCCAGCGGCCGGCGAGCGCCAGATTGATGCGCTTTTCGTGACCGTAGATGTCCCGGAATGCCGTAACCGTACCGTCCTCATCGGCAGTTGCCGTGAAGTACGTGACATGTACTGGCACGGGCTTATCTAGCTTGATGTTGTTGTTGTCCGGGCCGGTCTTGACCGTACGGTTCACCTGATCGAGATCCCAACCCTTGTCATGTTTCAAAACCGCTTCAGCCAGTTTCAGCGGGTTTCGCACGCGCATGCAACCATGTGAGAACGTCCGCTGCTTCGTTTTGAAGAGATGCTTTGTCGGCGTGTCGTGCATGTAGACCAGGTGCTTGTTGGGGAACAGGAACTTCACCTTGCCCAGCACGTTGCCGCCGCCCGGCGGCTGGTAGACGTGGAATTTGCGGATGTCGGCCGTGCTCCAGTCGATGGTACTGGGATCGACATTCCGGCCATTGTATTGGAGTTTCAGATTATGGCGCCGCAAATGGTTTCCGCCGCGGGCAACTGAAGGTAGGATTTCATTGACCTTGATCGAGTTCGGTACGCCCCAGAACGGATGGAAGACGACCGTTTCCATCGAGTCAGAAAATACAGGTGTTTGCTTATCGATAAGGCCGGTGATGATCCGCTCTTCGTGGAGGATGTCACCGTCGCGGTAAACGCGGACCTTGTACTCAGGGATATTGGAGTTGACGTAGAAGTCGCCAAGGTCCTCTGGCATCCACCGCCATTGCTCCATGTTGGCGATAATCTTGTCTTCGGACAATTCGGCTGAATCACCATTGAGCGTGGCACGCGTGTTATTACCGACCACGCCGTCGACCGAAAGGCCTTCGCTTTTCTGGAACTCCTTGACGGCGGCAAGAACCGCTTTGTCGAACTCCTCAAGGTCTTCGGAACCACCTTCGTCCTCTAACAGGGGCACAACATCAAGCCGCTCGCGCAACAACACGACATCAGGATGCTTTTTGCCGAGGCTCAGCAGAGGTCCAGGCGTTGGTAGCCGGACGATTTTCTCACCTTCACTTGTCGTGCCCGGATCACGCAATTTCAACAATGCCTTTCGCAGCAACTTGAATTGAGTGTGCTGCGGATTGAGCCGGCGCAGGTATTCGTCTGCTTCGTCGGCTTCCGAGATTTCAATCATAACCACGGTTGGCTCTTTGAGCGGCGGCTTGCGGTCAAGATAGGAACTAAGCTGCTGTGCGGGCTCAGGTATGCGTCCGCCACGCGCGTGACTAGCGTATCTCAGAACCGCGAGAGAAAGAGCAATCTCCGCCTTTGCCAAATCACCAGGTGTCGCGCCGTCATTGACGTTGATCCCGCTAAGGTCGAAGGCCCTGGCATCGAGCCCCCAGTCGTCGGCCCGCGCGATCTCCGCAGCAACGGCCTTTGCCGGCAGATTGAGTTTTTCGGCGTTGACCCAAACCGGCTTACTTTCGCGCCCGGAATAAAAGCTGACGAGTGCCTCGACATCCGACTTTTCAGCTTTGGCCGCCGGACCCTCGCGATTGATCAGCATCCTGCGTGCCTGAATGCCAACCGCTTCTTCAGCGGTAATGAGCCGCTCGGGCGCATCGGGCTCGATCGCAGCGGCCGACCCTCCAGGAGCAACAACAGCAAGTCCAAGGATCAGACAGAGTCCGCGAAATTCGCGCATCACCACCTCCAAATGCATGTTCAGAAAGAGAGTATGTGGCCCGAACATGCAGCCAAACAAATACCTGGCAATCGACCGCACTCCCCCGAATCGCGATCAAATCCCCAAGCTTCGCGCCTAACGTAGTCAACCAGCGCAAGCATTGCCAGCCAACGAAGCGTGAAGCCGAACTCCACGAACAACTTGCTGATCGGTGTGGCGAAAATGCAAATCATTCTGGTGGAAACCGAGGCAAATCGAGGCTTTAAGGCCAATTCGGTTTGCCAAAAGGGCCCGGAGCATCAGCACCGGACCCTTCTGGCAAACCGAAAGTGAAGGACTTTCGGGGGTAATTTCATTCAAAATTGAGATCAATGCGGCCGTGGTTCGAGGCCGTACTCCTGCATTTTTCGGTAAAGCGTCGAGCGACCGATTTTCAGCCGCTTGGCGACTTCCGTCATATGGCCGCGATAACGCCCGAGCGCCAGGCGGATCATGTCGGCTTCGATCTCGTCGAGCGGCCGGATGTCGCCTTCCGTATCGATTGCAGGAATGCCTAGCGACCCCGATTTGACTTCGACGGTGCGCGGCACGGTGGCCTCTGCGCCAAGCAGCGCGGGACCGGTGTAGGCAGGTTGCTTTTGTAACTGCGAGGGAGCTGCAGGAAGTTCCGCCTTGAAGCCTTCAACGTGGGCAGCGATCTGCGGGAATTCATTGACGGTCAATTCCGGACCGTCTGACAGGACAACAGCACGGAACACAGCGTTCTCAAGCTGGCGCACATTGCCGGGCCAGGAGTACGCGGACAAAAGCCGTGCGGCATCGCTCGAAAGCCCGACGACGCGCTTACCCTCTTCGGCTGCAAATCGGGCCAGGAAGTGATTTGCCAGATCCGGCACATCTTCGATGCGCTCGCGCAGCGGCGGCACCCAGATTGGGAAAACGTTCAGGCGATAATATAGGTCTTCGCGGAACTTACCTTCCTTGACCAGTTCGATCATGTCCTTGTTCGTCGCGGAAATCAGACGGAAATCAACTTTGGTCGGCTTCTTCGATCCAACCGCGTCAACCTCGCCCTCCTGTAGAGCGCGCAACAGCTTGACCTGCAGATCGAGCGGTAGTTCACCGATTTCGTCGAGGAACAGCGTTCCTCCGTCGGCTTCCTGGAATTTACCGATACGTTTCTCGGTGGCCCCGGTGAACGAGCCCGTTTCGTGACCGAACAGAATCGACTCCACGAGGTTTTCAGGAATTGCACCGCAATTGACGGTGATGAACGGTTTGCCGGCACGATCTGATTCACCCTGGATAGCGCGTGCGATCAACTCCTTGCCAACACCCGACTCGCCTTCGATGAGGACCGGGATATTGGATGTTGCGCCGCGTCGTCCCAGCTCGATGACGCGCTTCATGGCGTCCTCGCGCAAGATAAGATCGTCAAAGGTCAGTTTGCCTTCGACCTTCTTCTTGATGCGCTTGATTTCGCCGGTGAGTTCTTCAAGGCGCAACGCGCTCTTGATCGTAACTTCCAGGCGTTCCGGGCTGACAGGCTTGACGACAAAGTCGATAGCGCCTTCGCGCATCGCTCCGATGGCCGAGTCGATCGAACCGTGCGCGGTTTGCACGATGATCGGTGGCGATTCGGGTTTGCCATTGAGGGTGGAGAGAACTTCCATGCCGTCGACACCGGGCATGACAAGATCGAGAAGAACGAGGGAAATTGCCGGGCCATCGCCCTGAAGGATCGAAAGGGCCTGCTCACCAGAGCCGGCCGTTTTGGTGTCATAGCCGAACCGCTTGATTACCTCTTCGAGGATGCGGCGTTGGGCAGGATCGTCATCGACGATTAGAACGCGTTGGGCCATTTGGGCACTCGTACTCAACTCAAAACTAACACAAGGCCGCAAACGAAACACACGATGCTTAACGTAGCCTAACGTGCAATCCAGACTCCGGACATCCGTTGCGCGGCAACTCAACTTGAGACAAACAGTGCCCGACAAGGGTAAACAACTGGTGTCCAAAAGACCCAACGTGAGGAGAAGTGTTCGATTTTAGCCCGACACGACTTTTTGGAGGTGTTGGCATGACGGCCCGATACAACTTCACGCCGTGTTGGCATTAGTTTAAGTACTCGACACAGCTTCAGGCCGGGTCGGTAAAACTAAGTACCCAACACAACTTTCGGCAGTGATGGCATGGGAGACAGCCCTTGATGCCTGACCGAAGGACGTTCACATAGGGCAGAATACCGGACGACGGTCCATTTCCACAAATTCCACGGAGCTTTCCATGACGCTTATCCAGCGCGCACCTTTTCCCCTCGCTCCAGCTTCAATCAGTGCTTCCAGGACCACCGCCGCGGTCGACGCGCGAGGTTTCGCTGTTGCAACTCAATTCGGCGACCTGCCGGAATGGGATTTGAACGACCTTTATACAGCTCCCGACGCCCCGGAGTTGTCGCGCGACCTGGAGGAGGGCGCAGCGGAAGCCAAGCGCATCAAAGAAACTTATCAGGGGAAAATCGCTGAGACCGCACAAGACGGTGCGGCGCTTGCCAAACTCGTCAAGGATTACGAAGCACTTGCCGACAGGCTTGGCCGCCTCGGTTCCTATGCAGGGTTGCGCTATGCAGCCAACCAGGCCGATCAGGAACGGGCGAAATTTTACGGTGATGTTTCCGAGAAGCTCACCGCCATGTGGACGAACCTGATCTTCCTCGAACTCGAACTCAATCAGGTCGACGAAGCCATCCTCGAAAATGCGCTTACACACGCCGAGCTATCGCGTTATCGCCCTTGGTTCGCCGACCTGCGCAAGGAAAAGCCCCACCAACTCGCCGAAGACATTGAGCGGCTCTTTACCGAAAAGGGCCAAACCGGTCGCGGCGCATTCAACCGCCTGTTCGACGAGACGATGTCAGCGCTGAAATTCGAAGTCGAGGGCGAACAAGAGCCGCTCGGGCTCGAAGCCACCCTCAACCTGATGTCGAGCCCGGATGGAAAGAAACGTCAGGCAGGTGCAGAAGCGCTCGCAAAAACATTCAATGATAACCTGCGCCTCTTCACGCTCATCACCAACACGCTCGCCAAGGACAAGGAAATCTCTGACCGTTGGCGCGGCTTCAAGGACGTTGCCGACAGCCGCCACCTGGCAAACCGCGTCGAGGCTCCAGTCGTCGACGCACTGGTTGAATCGGTACACGACGCCTACCCGCGCTTGTCGCATCGCTATTACAAGCTGAAGGCCAAGTGGCTTGGCATGGACCAACTCAACCATTGGGACCGCAATGCCCCGCTTCCCGATAAGCCGGAGCGCGTCATCGACTGGCCGGAAGCCCAGGAAATGGTTCTGTCGGCTTACGGTGGCTTCGCCCCAGAAATGGCCAGCATCGCGAAAAAATTCTTCGACAACAATTGGATCGATGCGCCCGTTCGTCCCGGCAAGGCCCCCGGTGCTTTCTCTGCTTCAACGGTTCCCTCAGCCCACCCCTACGTGCTGATGAATTACCTCGGCAAGCCGCGTGACGTGATGACACTTGCCCACGAGTTGGGCCACGGCGTCCACCAGTGGCTTGCTCGAGATCAAGGCGCACTCCTTGCGCCGACACCGCTGACGCTTGCAGAGACGGCAAGTGTTTTTGGTGAGATGCTGACATTCCGCAAGCTGTTGGCAGAAACGACCGAGCCGAAAGAGAGGAAGGCTTTGCTCGCCGGCAAAACCGAGGACATGCTCAATACGGTTGTGCGCCAGATCGCCTTCTACTCTTTCGAACGCAAGGTCCACGAGGCCCGCCGCCAAGGTGAACTCACGG
>JAJFHK010000152.1 GCA_021775655.1 Filomicrobium sp.
TTGGCCACACCATGATACTTGTCGTCCGACTCTTCAGCAGGACCGTAGCCCTTGCCCTTGCGAGTCACGACATGCACGAGGATCGGTCCTTGCTTGGCATCGCGTACATTCTTCAGCACGGGCAGAAGATGATTGTAGTCATGGCCGTCAATCGGCCCGATATAGTAGAAACCCAGTTCCTCAAACCACGCACCGCCTTGCCACAGATGCCGCGTATATTCCTCGACACGAGCAGCGCGACGTTCCCAACTCTTTGGCAATCGCTTGGCAAGCTGCTTTGCGATATCCCGCACATATAGATATGTGCCGCTCGACGTCACACGCGCCAGATAGGCCGACATTGCTCCGGTCGGCGGAGCGATTGACATATCATTGTCGTTGAGGATCACGATCAGGCGCTCATCGCGCGCACCCGCATTGTTCATGGCCTCATAGGCCATGCCCGCCGACAACGCACCGTCGCCTATGACCGCAATGACGTTGTTATCACCACCCTTGAGATCGCGCGCGACTGCCATACCAAGGCCCGCCGATATCGAAGTCGACGAGTGCCCCGCGCCGAATGGATCGTACTCGCTCTCGGACCGCTTGGTGAACCCGGACAACCCGTCCGGCTGCCGGATCGTGCGGATATCGGAACGACGCCCGGTGAGGATCTTGTGTGGATAGGCCTGGTGCCCGACATCCCAGATGAGCCGGTCCTTGGGCGTGTCGAAGATCCAGTGCAAGGCGACCGTTAATTCTACGACGCCGAGCCCCGCTCCAAGGTGACCACCTGTCACCGAGACCGCCTCTATGAGCTCTTGCCTCAACTCAGCGGTGAATTCGGGAAGATCGCTTTCCGACAGCCGGCGCAGGTCGGCAGGGGCGTTGACCAGATCGAGAAGTGGCTTTGGAGAAGGTTGCACGTAATGACTCTTAATCGCCTGAGGCGCGCTCACAATTGGTGAAGAACGAGTCCATGAACTGGATTGTCAATCCGATTATAGACGTTTGTTGGAATTCGCATATGCGTCAAAAATCCGAAATTCCTGCGACATATCCGGATCATTGCGGAAAAAGCGTACCGCCTTAAGCCCAACATCAACCGGATCGACCCGATACTCCGTCATGGATCCAATGGCTCAATTCCACCCGGAGCTCCGGAGGCATCGGTCGTTATCTTCTCCACCTTGGCCTCCGCCTGCGCAAGAAGGTGATTGCAGTGGGCTTTGAGGGCTTCCCCACGCTCATACATCGCAATCGACTGCTCCAACTCGACATCGCCTCGCTCCAGCTTGCCAACGATTGTTTCAAGTTCTGAAAGCGCCTTTTCGAAGCTCAGCTTTGCAATATCCACGTGTTGCTCAGTCTTTCCCGCAGCAGCTTGTCCAGATGCCGTCATGACGATCTCTCCCCGCTCAACCGATTTCACCCGGCATCCATCATGGCCCGTACATGCACGCCGACCGACCGCGCCAGCGCGGAAAGGTCATATCCCCCCTCCAGCACCGAAACGAGCCTGCCATCGCATTGTTTTTCTGCATATGAAACGAGCGTTTCCGTGGCCCATAGAAAATCGGCTTCTACGAGTCGCAGGCTCGCCAGTGGATCGGCCTCGTGAGCATCGAAGCCCGCCGAAATCAAAATCATGTCCGGGCTGAAGTTTTTCAACGCCGGCAGGATGCGCGATTCAAAGGCTTCCTTGAACCGCTCTCCATCATCGCCCGATCTCAGCGGCGCATTGCAAATGTTACCGACACCCTGTTCCGACACCGCACCCGTACCGGGAAACAGCGGCATCTGGTGCGTCGAAGCAAAGAACAGATCTTTGTCGGACCAGAAAATGTCCTGGGTTCCATTGCCGTGATGCACGTCGAAATCGACGACGGCAACGCGCTCAAGGCCATGCTTCTCGCGCGCATACATGCCGGCAATGGCGGCGTTGGCAAAAATGCAAAAGCCCATCGCGCGCTCTGTTTCCGCATGGTGCCCGCACGGGCGCACCTGGCAGAAAGCGTTGCGGATGCCCGAATCCTTATCGACCACCTGATCTACGGCCCGAAGACCCGCACCGACCGCGCGCAACGCCGCTTCCCAGCTTCCCGGTGACATGACCGTATCGCCATCAAGATGGACGCGACCCTCGCCCTTCTCTGGCCGCTCACGCTTGACCATATCGAGATATCTTTGCGGATGTGCGAGCAGAATCCTTTCTTCAACGTCATCGCGCATCGGCGCTTCTTCGCGCACGAGCTCCGAATAGAAGTCATGCGCGAGCAACTTGTCGATTGCGCGCATGCGATCCGGCCGCTCGGGATGACCGGGCCCCGTATCATGATCGAGAAAACTTGGATGCGTGAGGTGTAGCGTCGACATCTGTATCCTGGCCCTGAGCGCATTGCGGTTGGTGTTGTTCTTTTGCCCTTGACCAGCAATAACCGATTACGCGCCGTCCTGTCACGCTCACGCAACCCGCGGACGCAATTTGATCGTCCCTAACTGGCTGAATCAGGCCGCCTATCTCAGCATCGAAATGGGTGCAATCTGGACCCCCTTTGGCGGCCGAACATCCTCAGGCACGAAGAAATCAGGTGCGAGCGGCATCGAGGGATCGACCTTATATGCCTCGAAATCCGTGACGCCACCATTCTGATTGAGGAACGTATCGTCAATGAGGAAGTTGCCAGAAAACTCGCGCGCTTTTTGTGAAAAGATGAGATGCGCGGCATCGGCAAGTATGTCAGGCTTCCTGCTCATGCGCATCAGCTTGTCGCCGCCGAGAATGTTTTCGATTGCCGCCGTCGCAATGGTCGTACGAGGCCACAACGCATTGACCGCAATGCCATCACTCTTGAGTTCATCGGCTAGCCCAAGCACGGCGAGGCTCATCCCGTACTTGGCAATCGAGTAAGCAACATTGCCTGAGAACCACTGCGGCTTCATATCGAGCGGCGGCGACAACATTAGTACGTGCGGATTCGAAGCCACCTTCAAATGCTGCAGGCAGGCCTTCGTGACCAGCATGGTTCCCCGTGCATTGATGGCAAACATCAAGTCGATGCGTTTGGGCTCCGTGTCGGCAAGCTTCGACAGCGAAATCGCTGAAGCGTTGTTGACGCAGATGTCGATGCCGCCGAACGCCTCCACCGTCTTGGCGACGGCACTTTGAATCTGACCCTCGTCACGAATATCGCATTGCAACGCAAGCGCCTTTCCGCCGGCGTCTTCGATCGCCTTTGCTGCGGTGTGGATTGTCCCTTCGAGCTTGGGGTGCGGCTCAGCAGTTTTTGCAAGGACGGCAACATTGGCTCCGTCGTGCGCAGCCCGCAGGCCAATCGCCAGTCCAATGCCCCGGCTGGCTCCGGTAATAAGTAAAGTCTTACCCTTCAGGTCCGCCATCTCCACTGCCCTCCTTCAAGTCTGCATCTCACCAAAACTAGCACCTCCCCAGCCTCGGTCATCGTATTCACGCATTGCGGTAGCCAAACAGCCACTTGACCGCCCTGACTGGGATCATCAGCCAACCATAAACAACCAGCGCGAATGCACCGATCAGCGCCAACGGTCCAACAAGCGGCAGGAAGATCACCGCGAACGCCAACCAACGGATCGTCCGGGCAGCGTAAAACCCAAAACGACCGCGATAATCCGCCCGCTTTTCCTTTGGCCAGATTGCGTCCCACCAGCTCCGCGCAACCGCAATGCCGACAAGCCCCATGATCATCGCCCCGATGTAATAGAACTGCCAGTCCGACGGGATGCCCGGTACGATGCGTTCATCGAGTTCCTTCTGACGGGCTTGCGACGTCATGAACGCCTGCACACCCTCGGTCACGACATGTCCCGTAACATCCGAGACGGCATCGCCAACCCACGTGCCAACACTGTCGACGATATCACGCCGAGCGGGATCAGGAATCGCTTCGACAAGCACGCGCGCATCATTGGCGCCGGAAGACTTGACGACCAACTGACCGCGCCCGCCTGCTAGTGCATCCAGGAAATCTCCAAACGTATTTTTCTCAAGCGCTTTACCGAGCCCATCCAGTTCAATTGTCTGCCAAAACCAGTTCTGTCCGCCAGGTTGCAGCTGCTTGGAGGAATGCAGCACGACAAGGTTGACATCGGCATCGGCTGCGGCCTTGCGAATTGCCGAAAGTGACAGGGCCTTTTCCGAACCCGAAGTTGGCAGCACATAAAGCAGGTCGCGGTCGATCCGCCCGGTCACCACCGCTGTTTGCCCGCGAATATCCGGCAAGACCTCAGCAAGGCGCGCAGGGTCGATTTCGTCGGCGAGCGGCACCTTGTGTAGATCGTCATACTTTGCCGTTGCCGAAAGCCCCTTGGAACTTCCTGGCTTCAGCGACAACACACGGATGTCAGCACGTGAAAGGCCTCGCTCAAGTTGCCACACGGCTTCGCCAAATGCAGCCCGCTCACCAATCGGCACCAGCACGTTGTCGCGCACCTTCGCGAATAATTGTGCTCCTTCTCCACTGCCGCCCCGACGTACAATCGGGTGACTTGCTTTGCCGATAACGACATTCAAGCGCGCTCCGGACGGCAGGCTATCAATCGCGCTTCTGCGCAGGAAAACGCTGTCTTCTGTCAGGTGCAGACTAAGTCCTGCACCTTCCGGAGCTTCGGGCGCCAACGCCTTTGCGACACGCCCCATTTCGTCCGGCGTCGCGGCGGTAAATGCAGCACCGTCGCGGTTCGTGAATGTCCAGTGTCCTTCTGGCGTCGCGTGTGCTGCGAATGGAACATCTCCGTCGCCGTTCTTTGGCAAACGCTTAACGAAGCCGGCAGCCTCATCGAGCGCCCCAATACCGATGCGCGAGCCCACTCTAGCGGCGTCTTGACCGGCTTCGCCTGCTTCCTTCAGAAGTTTCGTCAGCCAATGCGCCTGAACGCCACCTGCCGACGCAAACGACAAACAAATCGCCAGAACAAGCATCAGGGCTGGACTTGACCGGCCAAAACACATCGTGATCCGCCTCCCTCGCCTGCACACCAACGTCAGTTGGCAGACCCCTTCGTCAGAAACGCGGTGAATGCCGCCTGAGCCTCCGAAGAGGCCAGCCGCTCCTTGAAGATGCGAACTTCAGCTTCGATACGTTCACCCAACAAGGTGACATCACCGCGAACCAATGAGCGTGACATTGCCAACGCCCCGGCAGGCTTTGCCGCCAGGCGTTTAGCTGCCGCCATCGCCATTTCCTCCACGGCACCATCCTCGACGACTGCATTGACGAGACCTGCAGCTTCCATCCGCTCGGCATTGAAGGTTTCTCCGAGCACCAAAAGTTCAAAAGCCCGCGCGTATCCCATACGCTGCGGCGCTAGCAGGCTTGATCCGGCCTCCGGCACCAGCCCCAGATCGACGAACGGCGTAGCAAATACCGAGCGCCGGCTGGCATAGACGAGATCGCAATGAAACAAGACCGTCGTGCCGATCCCGATTGCCAGCCCATCAACGCCTGCAACTATCGGTTTGCGAAGCATCGGCAAGAGCCTCACAAACCGCAAAACCTCCTCAAGACCATCGCCTGTCGAACCGCCGCCGTGGGCCAAAAAATCAGCAATATCGTTGCCAGCAGAAAACGCGCCCTCCGAGCCGAGTAAAACATGCGCGCGCGTATCGGGGTTCCTCTCACCCTCGTCGAAAGCATCCGACAACCTCGAATACATCTCTATCGATAGCGCATTCTTTTTTTCCGGCCTCGCCAACCGGATGACACTCACGCCACCTTCATTCCTAACCTCTACGCCCCGACCGGAAGTCATGCCGAAAGCCTTTCCGTTGGAATACACATCAATGAGTCGCCACCTGCCATTACCGACTCCGCCAGTCCAGGAGCAGCGACTGAAATGTTCTCGGCAAAAAAGCGCGCCAGCCAGACGTACCGATCCGCATCCGGCGTTGTAGGTTCGCGCACCGACAAAAGCGCTCCACGAGCCAGATAGCAGCCGCCCGCCGTCAATCCGAACAACCGCAAGTAAGGCGTCGCTCCCGCAAGAGCCGCTTCCGGATTGGATTTCAACTGCTCACCCATCCACATCGAGGTTTCACCAAGCGCAGCAAGTGCTTCGCCAAGGCGCTCTCCCATCCGCCCAAACTCCGGCCGGTTTGATTCCCGCACTTCTTTCACGATTTGCCCAAGATCCTGCAGATAGGCCTGCATGACTTGGCCATTGCCGAGCGGCAATTTGCGTGTCACCAGATCAATCGCCTGGATGCCATTGGTTCCCTCATAGATCGGGAGAATGCGGGCATCACGATAGTATTGTGCGGCACCGGTTTCTTCGACAAAACCCATACCGCCGTGCACCTGAACGCCAATTGACGCAACCTCACAACCAATATCGGTTGAGAAGGCTTTGGCCACGGGAGTCAATAATGCCGCCCGTGCGCTCGCCTGCGCTCGTGCTTCAGGATCATCGGCCCGGTGAGCAAGGTCGCTTTCACGCGCTGTCACCAAACAAATTGATCGCGCCGCCTGTGTCATCGCTTGCATCGTCACCAGCATCCGCCGCACATCGGCGTGCTCGACAATCGAAACCGGCCCTCCTCCGCCTTGCAAGCCGCGTCCCTGTCGACGCTCGTTGGCGTATTCGATCGCCCGTTGCGTCGCACGATCTGCAACCGCGACTCCCTGCATGCCAACTGCCAGCCGCGCCGCATTCATCATAATGAACATCGTCGCCAGGCCCTTGTTTTCTTCACCGACAAGATATCCGACGGCACCTTCCTTCTCGCCGAAGTTCATTACGCACGTCGGGCTGGCATGAATGCCAAGCTTTACTTCTAGCCCGGCGCACACAACATCGTTGCGCGCACCGAGAGAGCCGTCTTCGTTGACCAACCGTTTCGGAACCAAGAACAGCGAGATGCCGCGCGTGCCCTCCGGCGCATCCGGTAAGCGCGCAAGCACCAGATGGATAATGTTATCCGCCATCTCATGGTCGCCGTAGGTGATGAAAATTTTGGTCCCTGTGATGAGGTAGGTACCATCTTGCTGTGGCACGGCACGCGACTTAACCTGTGCCAGATCCGAACCCGCTTGCGGTTCGGTGAGATTCATCGTGCCCGTCCAGTCACCCGACACCAAGTTGGGCAGGAAACGCGCCTTGAGGTCATCTGAACCACCGATGGCGATGGCATCGATCGCACCCTGGGTCAAAAGTGGACATAGGCCGAAAGACAAGTTGGCGGCATTCCAAAATTCGCACACGGCCGTCGAAACAACCTGCGGTAGTCCCTGACCTCCGAATTCCTCCGGGCAGGGCAATGCACTCCATCCCGCATCAGTGAATTGCTTGTAGGCATCGCTCCAGCCTCCAGGCGTCTCGACGGTGCCATCCGCTAGCTTCGAGCCCTGCCGATCGCCGCTAAAATTGAGCGGCTCCAGAACTTCGCTGGCAAACCTACCAGCCTCAAGCAGAACTGCCTCGACTGTTTCCTGGTCGAGGCCATCAAAATGGCCCGCTTCAATAAGGTCATCCAAATCAGCAGCCGAACGCAGAGCAAAAATGATATCGTTGACAGGTGCTTGATAAGCCATAACGTTCCGCCTCGTTTTCGACCCGGTCGACATGCGCCACCACGGACCGACCGCGCAATTTCCGGAGAGGTAAGCACAGGCCCGAAGTCGGGGCAATTTAAGGCCGTTGGGAGCAGATCCTGAAAACAATCTCAATCAGCACGGATGACCGCTCAATCGCTGCTGCCACCCGTATCATCCGGGAAGGCGGCCTTGTGGCGCTGCCCACAGAAACCGTCTACGGCCTTGCCGCTGACGCTACCAACGGAAATGCGGTCGCAAAAATCTTCGAGGCCAAGGGCCGCCCCCGATTCAACCCGTTGATTGTGCATGTGGCGGACATCGCCGCAGCGCGCAAACTAGGCCAGTTCACCCAAGAAGCGGAAAAACTTGCGGAAGAATTTTGGCCCGGTGCCCTAACGTTGGTCCTAGGCCGCCAACCGGACACGGCCATCAGCGATCTCGTCACGGCGGGCCTACCGACGGTCGCCATCCGCATACCCGGCCACCCGGTTGCACAAGCTTTACTCTCCGCTTGCGGCAAACCGCTGGCCGCACCTTCGGCGAACCGGTCAGGCCATATCAGCCCAACGACGGCCAACCACGTTGAAGCTGATCTTTCCGGCCAAATAGACATGATCCTCGATGGCGGACCATGCGAAGTTGGAATTGAATCGACGGTGGTCGATGCAAGCGAGGGTCAAGCAACACTGCTCCGCCCAGGCGGCGTATCCGCAGAAGCAATTGCATCGGTACTCGGCAGGCCAAAACTTCGTGTCGTGAACTCACACAGCACCGAATCTGGCTTGCCAAAATCACCAGGACAGCTTGCCAGCCATTATGCACCCAATGCGCGATTAAGGCTCAACGTTACAACGCCCGAGCCGGGCGAGGCGCTGCTCGCCTTCGGCCCAAAGGTCCCAGCCTATAGCGCTCGGATGATCAACTTGAGTGAAACCGGAGACTTGCGGGAAGCGGCTGCAAATCTGTTTGCAGCACTCCGCGCCCTTGATGCTGCAGACTGCCGTTCAATTGCCGTCCTTCATATCCCCGGAGAGGGCCTTGGCGAAGCGATCAATGACCGCCTGCTCCGTGCGGCTGCCCCGCGGCCTTAAGGGCCGCTTACTGGGCGCCTGGTCCGCGGAACCCGCAGCCAGTCAGGCGGGCCGATCGGAGGCGCCGAATGCGCGCAGCTCCTCTTCTACTTTCGCTGCCTGCGACGGCCAGCTCTTTCCGATCCAGTCATCGGTACCAAACAGCCAGAACCAGAACCGGTTACGGCGATGGTAGCGCTCAACGGTTGCACGATACATCCCGTCCATGCGTTCCGAAATGAGATCCAACCGCTGCAAGGGCGCATCATTGTCAACATCGATCTGTGTCAAACGGGTTGCGATTGTGTTCATATCGCTAACGGACTCTCCCCGCCATTGATCGATGGCACCAGCAAGTGTGTGCTGATTTGCATTAAGCTTGACGATGGCTTCATGAATCTCACCAAGTTCCCGCACGGATGACTCGCGGCCTTCGGTGGTTTCCTGAACGTGCCGAATTGTCATGGTCTCAATCGACTCAAGCTTTTTGGCAAAGTCGGCCCGGCTCGTTTCCATTGACTGTGCAGCAGCCGCAGCGCGCTCGCGTTCAGCAGCTTGCGCCTGCTGCAGTCCAGTGATCCGGCCAGAAAGTGATTGCTCCAGCTGATCGATCCGCGCCTTGACCGCTTCTACCGACTGTCCGCTATCCGATATGCTCAACACCGCAGTTTCGATGTCATTCAACCGGGCGTCGAGCCCGGTTGTGTCAACCTCAGCGCTGCTTTTCTCCAGGATTAGCGTTTCGAGCTGGTCGAGGCGTTCGTTGATCGGCGTTAAGTCAATACCGCCGGATGTGTAGGCTGACTTCAGCCGCACTTCGACTGTTTCCAATCGCTGCGTCAACGTCGACGCCTGGCGCGCCAGGTCATCGAGTTTCCCAATCAGCGAGCGTTCAATAGCGCCTAGTTTTTCTGAAGTCTCGCGCAAGGCCAGCACACCATCGCCACTCCCGCCCGAAGAGAAGGTGTTCTCAAGTGATACGAATCGCCCGGCAAAATCTTCAGCGAACCGGCCCGTATCTTCGCGCAGCGCCATCACCATTTGTTCGAGCGCGGCAAGACGGGAATTCTGCACCATGTCGGTATGGTTCTGCATCATCGACTGGCGATAGTTCTGCGATTCAACTGTCGCATAGTCGTCGTAGAATGCTGGGCGCATTGGTCGACGCATCGGATCGATCGGCGCTGGCGGGACGTAGGGCTCTGGTGCGGGCTGATAGTGCGGCGCGCCGGGCAACTCGCCTGCAGACCGCGGAATATTGCGGTGCAACAGCTGCAAGCCCGGCAATTCCGGCATGACATCGATGAAAACCGTCAAGAGGTCGGAAACACTGGCCGGCCGATTGCGCTGATAGCCCTGCGTTGCAGCAAGCCTGATGGCCTGTTCCAGGGGCTTCGATCTCCGCGGCGTCGCCTGACCATTTGTCGGAGCCAGCGGAATTTCACTGGCGATATAGGACCCTGCTTCCCGGCGCAGGCTTGCATCGCGCACACCGTGTTTTTCTAAGACCTCTGCGGCATCATCAATCCGCGTCAGGGCGTAAAGCAGGTGTTCAATACGTACTTCACTGGAACGATGCGCCAAAGCGACATCGTAGGCATGGTTGCAGCAAGCCAACAAAGTATCATCGACATAAATTGGCGAACGGCTGTCAGATGCAAACCCGTCGTCAAAATCGCGCGGTCCATTCAGCGGGGGATCGAAGCTGCCGCGCTCTCCACCGCTTCGCGATTGCGCGGTGCGCAGATCCAGATCCCCACCACGGTAGCTCATTGGTATTTACTCCTTTACGCGGACCTAACATGGTCCCAACGCCGCCAAGCCGGCATCCACGCCGTCCATAACTCACCGCGTGCCACTGCCAGCTCGATAACTTGACTGTGGCAGAATAACCTCTTGTAAGGCTTGTTGCGAGTGATTGCGCGCCCGTTCGCCTGCTTTGGTCAATTTCTTAAACTTTTTCCGGATCAACGCGTTGCCGCCGAGGCGAAGCCGTTTCTTAGCACGGGGAACAGGTCGATCACGCAATCACTACGAGCATAGGTTGCAGAAACACCGATTTTCTCGCCAGCTACAGCAAAGAGTCGCGTTGCGCCGGGTTCTGCACATCCGGACGATCATTACGCGGATTGTTGAGGTCCCTCGATATGGCAACGAAGTCCAGCGCTCCATCTGCCAAAGGGCCGGTCATTCCTTCAAGACCGACAGATGAACCCGACTTACAGTCAAGCCAACCGGCAAAATACTCAGAACTAAGGATCACCGGCATGCGATCATGAATTGGAGACATGTCGGCATTGGAGGCAGTTGTGAGGATCGCCATTGTTTCGATCTCACTACCATCCGCTCCCAGCCAATGTTCCCAAAGACCCGCTAACCCCATGATTTCCCCGGACTTCAGCGAGATCATGTGTGGCTGCTTTGATCCCGGCTTACCGGTCCATTCATAGAATGCATCGGCCGGCACGATGCAGCGCCGGTGACGCAGTGCCGCCCGAAACGAAGCCTTTTCGGCAGCTGTCTCCGACCTCGCGTTGATCATCGTGAATTTTTTTGGCTCCTTCGCCCACGACGGAATGAGTCCCCAGCGAACGAGCACCATTTCCCGCTCGCCCGCGTGCGAATTGCGTACAATCGCCACCGGTTGCGTCGGAGCGATATTGTAGCGCGGCGGAAACTCGGCTTCGTTGCGATATCCAAACGTTGCGCGTACCGCTTCGGGCGGCGAGGTAAGGCTGTAACGCGAGCACATGGCCGATGCCTCGTGAATGTTAGTTATTGGCGCCGAATTGCGCCACTGCCTTGAATATCAAGGAACACCGAGATGACCGAATCCTGCCGCGGCGCCAGCATGGCAGTCTTCCAAGATGACGCCGTGCTCCTCGTTCAGCGCGGTCGCCCGCCGCTCGCCGGACTGTGGAGTTTCCCTGGAGGCAAGCTTGAGGCAGGTGAGGTCCCCGAGCAGGCAGCACTTCGCGAAGTTCGCGAGGAAACCGGCATCGAGGCGCTTATTATCGGCCCACTTGGCCTGCACAAGGCCCGTGTCGGAACTCACAGCAACGACAATTCAGCATCCGGTTCATTCGTAGAGATTGAAGTTTTCTACGGGACGGCACCTTCAGATCAACACCCCATTGCCGCCGACGACGCTTCCGCTGCCAGCTGGGTTCCCCTTAACGCACTCGGCGGCTATGACCTCACTCCGGGAGCCGCCATGCTGATCCATGAGGCTGCCGCACTCTTGGCCGACAAAGCACTACTCGACTGAAATAAGGCTGCAATCGTGACGACAACACCGACTTCTGCGAAACGGCCGGAATACTGGGGCAGCCAACCCATTGAGGCACAATCAGGTTCCGTGCGTCTTCGAGTTGCAGTTCGGAAAGTCGTCTTGGCTGGACTGTTTGCCCTGACCCTTGCAATCGTTGCTGCAAAGCCAGCCACCCACGCATACGCCCAGGCGACAAAGCCTTACGATTCGCAACTCCTACGTTTGTCCGAAATCCTTGGTGCCGTTCACTATCTTCGCGAACTCTGCGGCGCCGGCGAGGGCCAGTTATGGCGAGAACAGATGCGTCAACTAATTCGTGCGGAGGGATCCAGCGCCCTGCGCCGGGCACGACTGACGCGCAGCTTCAACGAGGGCTACCGCAGCTACAGCCGGACCTACAAGATCTGCACTGCTTCAGCCAAAACCGCCGTCGAACGCTTCCTTACCGAAGGAACCGGCATCGCCGAAAAACTCATTGAGCAAAATCCTTAAGGCTCCATTTGGTGTCTCTCGCGGCCAACCATCACGCGTAGCCTTGCTCCCGGGCTACGACACTCCTGCACCAGCCTGGAGAGTTGAGTATCAAACCGGTGCGGAGAATTATTCGGCGCCGGATGCCGCGAAGCGGTAGGCATCTGGAGGCGCAACCAAGGAGCGCCGATCAGCCGCGCGGGACACCAAAAGGGTTTACGATGAACAACATGGAATCCCGCGGCTGGCACGCTTCGTGATACGGCAATCCCTTATGGTCGATCCCGGATCGGCGCATTCAGCACGAACCGAGTCACTACGGATATTGGGAAACGAACCATGCAGACGAACGAACCGAGCCATTCAAATGACGATAGCCTTCTTGCCCTCGACCTGATCGAGGCGGCTTGGATCAGAGGCAAGGAGAGCGGCGTCCCACATGAACTAATGGCATATGCGGCAGTATTCGCCGGCATGCGCGATCTCGTTGCCATCTTTGGCGAGACTGCAGCAGCAGCAATGGCCAAGAACCTTGAAGCGCGCATCAAACAGGGTGAATTTTCCGGGGACTTTCCGGATGGCTCAGTTCACTGAGCTTGAGCCCTACCTAAGTGGCCATTAGCCAATTAATGCCAATTTCGCCGATCAGAACCACACCGAAGATCACCAGCGCCATACCTGCAACCCTGTTGATCAAACCCAGCCGGTCGAGACTGACCCTGCTGCGCAACCTTGCCACCGCATACGAAAGGCCGAACCACCAGCTTAGGCTGCCCACCATCACGGCCGCCACCATCAACAGCGCCTCGACCGGTCCGCGCACTTCAACGAATGTGCTGATCCCGCCAAAAATCGCGAATAGTCCAAGCACTGCGCCTGGGTTGGTCACCGTCAGAAGAAACGTTTTTGGAATGTCCCAAAAATAATCCTTGAGGCTCGGCGCTCCTCCACCGTTCACATCTGGTGCATCAAGATCTGGCTTCGTAACGTAAAGCCGCCATCCAAAGGCGATGAGGACCAACCCTCCGACGAGCTGAATTGCCGCTCGGTGATAAGTTACAACTCCTGAAATCGCTCCAACACCCATCGCAGCAGACAGTGCGATCAGGCCATCGCCAATAACTGCCCCAAGTCCGGCGGCCACACCACCCCACATGCCCCGATACAACGCCCGCTGAATACACAGAACATTGACGGGACCTACGGGCGCAGCCACAAGGATGCCAATAATAAATCCGACGGGCAGTACGAGCGGGTTGGGCAACATGATTAGTGCCCACCCAAGCTGCAAGCAGCCGCCAATCGACCTGCCCGCGCCGCGCTAACGGCTGGACCTTGCTTCAGATTCCTGACGACCTGGAGGACACCTTGATGCAGAATTGGTACGCCATGATATTGCTGGTTTCCAAAGCCGCCAGATGCATTGCTGCACAACCCCGTTGTGGCTTCCAACGCGTAGTCCTCCCCCTGGTATCTCGCCCGCTCCGTCGCCCCGCCCCGACTCGCGCAGTGGTAGTCATGCTGGTGAGTCTTGTCCATTCCATTGGACTGGTCGGTCTGGGGCTACTTCCGAGTAACGCGGCCGCAGATCCCTCTAGCAACAAGGCGAAAACGGTCGCCACCCATGTTCAATCAAGCGTTGCGCGCATTGCTATCGCAGACCTTCCAATTCCCGTACAAGAAATGCGCGATGCGATCCACATAGCCACGGCCAGCGGCAACATTGAAGATCTGCGCACGGCCATCGAATGGAATGAATTACCCCCAGAATTTGGGTTTGATAGCGGCATCGATCCCATCGACCAATTTCGCAAGTTGTCCGGGGATGGATCTGGCCGCGAATTCCTAGCAATCCTTGCCAACCTTTTGGCCGAGCCTCCAGCCCAGCTGCCAATCGGCCCGGACCATGAAAATAACGGCGTTTTGGTTTGGCCATATATGTCCGAACTTAATCCGCAAAAGCTGACACCGGCCCAGCAGGTCGATTTATACCGCTTAATGTCCGCCACTGAAGCTCAAGGCGTGATGAAGCACGAAAAATGGACATGGTACCGCTTGGCAATTGCAGCCGATGGCACTTGGCACATCTTCTCAAAGTGACAATGGCTGAGAAAAACCTGATTTCTAGGAGCCCCTCGGCGACACCAGCGCGCAGCAACTGCTAGCCGTATTTCATCGCCGATTCCGGATGTGATGTGCGGCGAATTTTCGCGCGCCAATGAAGCACTTGCGTTGCCATGCTAACTATGATTGCTAACTTTGTTCGCATACGCAACCAACGGCGTCGACGCGCGGGCATCCATTAATCCATTGAGGGGGCAAAGCACATGTTCAGGCTTTTGCTAGTGTCACTAATGGCGATCGCGCTGATCGCGCCAATGCACGCCAATGCCGCGCCGGTCGACGGCTATTGGGGGGAGTTGGCAGAAAAGAACAAAGCCAAACGCCGTGCAAAGAAAAACAAGTATTATTCTGGCTACGGCTATAGTGCGGGCAAGAATAAGTATTCCAAGAAAAAGGCGTACGGCAAGAAAAGCGCGAAGAAATCCTACAAGAAGGCGCCGAAGGTGTTGAGTGGCGGGCCTAAGCCCTACATTGCAGCACACAAGCCCAAGGTCGTGAAGTTCAAGCGCGGCTATAAGAAGGGCAACATTATTATCGATACTTCCGGTCGCAGATTGTATTACGTGCTCTCCAACGGACGTGCATATAGCTACCCGATCGCCGTCGGCAAGCCGGGCTTCGCCTGGACGGGGGTTAAACGCATATCAGCCAAGAAGAACTGGCCCGATTGGCGACCGCCCAAAGAAATGCGCCAACGCAAGCCGAATCTGCCGATGCTGATGAAGGGCGGCCTATATAATCCACTAGGTGCCAAGGCGCTCTACCTGGGCTCATCGCTGTATCG
>JAJFHK010000153.1 GCA_021775655.1 Filomicrobium sp.
GTCTATCTGGGCTGTGTGGTAGCGTTCTACTGGCCCTGGATTTCTGGGGCAGTAACGATCCCCTGGGATGCCAAGGCGCACTGGTTGCCGCAATTGCAATTCCTTTCCGGTTCGCTGGCGCGCGGCGATAGCCCCTTCTGGAACCCTTACGTATTTTCCGGCCATCCGCAGGTCGCCGATCCGCAGTCGCTCATTTTCTCGCCGCCCTTTCTTTTGCTTGCCCTCGTCAACCGGGCGCCTAGTCCCTGGACTGCGGACATGGTGTCGATTTTGATGATCGCGGCAGGTGGGCTCGCCGTCCTGGCATGGTTTCGAGATCGGGAGTGGCATCCTGGAGGAGCACTGATCGCAGCGCTGGCCTTTTCCTTCGGGCCGATGGCATGGCGGCTGCAGCATACAGGCCAGGTTTCAAGCATCGTGTACTTGGCTATCACGCTTGTTTTGCTCGACCGTGCCTTGCGGTATGGCTCCTGGAAATTTGGATTAGCAGCGGGGACCGTTGGCGCGTTTATGGTTCTTGGCCGCGATCAGATCGGGCTTATCGGCGTTTATCTACTGCTCGGATATGTCGTCTGGTATTGGCTCGAAGGAGAAGGCGAAAACGAGCAGCGGTTCAAGCACTCGATCACACCGCTCTTGGTTGGCGGTCTTGCGGGGGCGTCACTTGTCGCATTGCCAATACTTATGACTGTGTTGGTCGCTGAAGTGTCGAACCGTCCGCAGATCTCCTTCGAGGGTGCGGGAGCCGGCTCGTTGCATCCGGCATTGCTTTTGACTTGGCTTTTGCCGGATCTCTATGGGGCCTCGGGCGAGATGCGCAACTATTGGGGCCCACCCAGTTTCGCGTGGGAAGGGACCGGGCTTTTCATCGCACAAAACGTTGGCGTCCTTTACGCCGGTGCAACTGCGTTCCTGCTTCTCGCCTGGAGCATCATCAGCGGCCAAGCCTTTCGACGCGAGATCCGCTTTGTCACCGGTGCTCTGATCATCGCGCTCATATTCGCGCTCGGGTGGTATACGCCTGCGTTTGCGGCATTCTATTACCTGCTACCGGGCGTCGACTTCTTCCGGAGGCCCGCAGATGGCGTTCCCGTAGTCGCCTTCCTGGCGGCACTTCTGTCGGGCTATGCAGGGCACCGGTTGCTGACAGCCGATCACGAAGGAATGCCGCGGCGGCCCTGGTTGATCGTAGCTGGTATCGTGGTCGGCTTGTTTGCCGTCAGCGTGGCGCTCGCTTGGCATTTCGATCGGTTGGAATCGGCAAAAAAGCCGCTCGCCATGTCTGCCGTTCTGGCGGCAGGCGCCTTCGCTACGATTGTTTTGGCGCGCTGGCTACAGCCCATCCGGCCAATATTCGCGACCAGTCTCGTCGCCTTCTTCACATTTGCCGACGTTGCGATAACCAACGGGCCGAACACATCGAATGCAAGGCTTCCGAGGGCCTATGACGTACTGCGTGCAGATACCCAGAACCAGACCATCCGCGACCTCAAGCGACGCGTGGCGGAAGGGCTGAGCAGGACGCGGCGGGACAGGGTGGAGTTGATCGGACTGGGTTTCCACTGGCCCAATGGCAGCATGACCCACGAACTTGAAAACACGCTCGGGTACAACCCGCTGCGCCTGAATATATATCAACTTGCGACTGGTGCAGGGGATACGGCCGGCTCACCGAAGAGCCGTAAGCTGGATGGCATCCTGCCCTCGTATAAATCCAAGATGGCTGATCTGCTTGGGCTTCGCTTCATCGCGTCCGGTGCTGAGATCGATAAGATCGACCCCAAACTCGAGACCGGGGATCTCAACCTCATCGCGACGACCGAGGATGGGTTCATCTACGAAAACCCGCGTGCTTTTCCGCGCGTCCTCTATGCGACCGAAGCCTACTTCGATGACTTTGATACCTGGCCGTCGCTCGCCATGAGTAATGCCAACCTTGATGCTCACTTGTCAGGGCTGGAATTCCGGCGTTCGGTCCTCATACATAAACCTGGAGCGGCGCGGACTTGGCCGTTGCATCCGCCGACGCTGCCAAGTCCTTCACGCTACGCATCGATCAGAAGCTACGCGAACACGCAGGTTGTGGTGGAAGTCCACGGTCCGGGCGGACATGTCGTATTGAACGACGTCTGGCATCCCTGGTGGACTGCAACCGTCGATGGGCAAACTGCCGCGGTCGAAAGGGCTAATTTCCTGTTCCGCGCGGTTAAAGTGCCACCGGGGCGCCACACGGTTAGGTTCACGTTCGCTCCGATCAATGGCGCCATTGCCGAACTGCGCGCCCGGCTCACGTCTGGAAGCTCTGACCTTGAACGATAACGCCAGTCGTCCCTTAGAACTCGGCAAGACCTACCTGCGGGCCGTCGGCATGCTGGGAAGCGAAAGCGGACTTGCTGCAGCGCTGGCCTCCTCAAGCCTCGTAATCGCCGGTGTGCAACTCGCCGAGCCTGTTTTATTTGGCTGGGTTGTCGATGCAGTTGCGCGCGGCGGGTCCGCTGGAAGGCTGATCGCGTTATGGGCGCTGATTGGATTTGTCGGCATCCTCGCGGGCGTGGTCGTCGCTGTCTTCGCTGACCGGCTGGCACATCGCAGACGGCTTGCGGCACTTTCTGATGCATTCGAACAGGCAATCACCCTGCCACTCAGCTATCACGCCAAGCGCGGTTCCGGCGCGATCGTCGGCGCGGTGCTGCGCGGGACGGACGAATTATTCTGGATCTGGCTCGGCGCACTGCGCGAGCAATTGACGGCGGTTGTAACGATCTTGTTCCTGGTGCCGGTCGCGCTTTTCATCGACTGGCGTATGGCATGCATCCTCTCGATTTTGGCGATCTGCTATACGATTCTCAACCTTCACGTCATCTCCAAAACGCACACTGGGCAGCGCAAGGCAGAAGAATATCGTTACGGTGTCAGCGGTCGCGTCGGCGACGTGATCGGTAATGTTACGGTCGTGCAGAGCTTCACGCGTCTAGCGGCAGAGGCCGAAGCTTTGCGCAGTATGACAGGGGAATTGCTTGCAGCACAGTATCCAGTATTGACCTGGTGGGGAATTCTGACCGTTCTGCAAAGAGCGGCAGCCTCGCTTGCAATGATTGCGATATTTGCGGTCGGTTCAGTGCTGGCCTCCCATGGCGAAGTGACAATCGGCGAGATTGTCTCATTCGTTGCGCTGGCAAACGTTCTGATCGGCAGGCTCGACCAACTCTCGTCGTTTACGGTTCGCGTGCAGCAGGCGGCTCCAGCGCTCGACAATTATTTCGCGCTGGTCGATGAGCGCGCAGCAATCACGGATGCCGTTGATGCGAAGGCGCTGGCCCGGCCAAAAGGTGAAGTTGCCTACGAAGATGTGACGTTCCGATTTAGCGGGAGCGAGCAAGGCGTATTCGACCTATCGTTCACAGCCGACGCCGGACGAACTGTTGCGATCGTTGGCCCAACCGGCTCGGGGAAGACGACGACATTGGCGCTGCTACAGCGGCTGCGCGCGCCCGATCAGGGACGTATTAGCGTCGATGGTCAAGACATCTCCGGCGTAACATTGACCTCGTTGCGCCATGCCATTTCGGTTGTGTTCCAGGACGCTGGACTTTTCAACCGATCGATAGGCGAGAATATTCGCATCGGACGCCCCGATGCCAGTGACGAAGATGTTGCAGACGCTGCCCGACTTGCGCAAGCGCACACATTCATCACGGAAAAACCGGACGGCTATGAGTTCGTCATTGGCGAGCGGGGGGCTTCGTTGTCGGGCGGTGAGCGCCAGCGGATCGCTATTGCGCGGGCGATCCTGAAGGACGCGCCCATACTGATCCTTGACGAAGCGACAAGTGCACTCGATGCAGAGACGGAAGCTCGTATTAAGCGAGCGCTCGACCAACTGCGCAATGGACGCACGACATTTATCATCGCGCACCGGTTGTCGACAGTGACCGATGCGGATGAGATCCTTGTGATGGATAAGGGACGTATCATCGAGCGCGGGCAATTCGCCGATTTGGTGGCAGCAGGAGGGTTGTTCTCGCGGATGGTCCGCGAAGGAGGCTTCTCCGAACCAACGCCAGTGGAGTGAGGTGGACAGGGTCGTTCCGTTTCTGGTGCGAGCGGGCCTTGGTCGGTGACACGGAAGGTCGCGAAGGCCTAAAAACAGAATTGGCCCATCCGTCCGACAAACCGGCACTGTGTCTGCTTCCAATTTGCCTTCATCGGTCGGCAATACTCCTTCACGCAACTGTGCGCGCGGTCGATCGTCTGCTTCGGCCCACTTGGTTGGGAAATGGTCGCAAACGCGCTAAATTATTGTGATGATGAAGTCTGGTGCATTTGCACCGGCAATCACCTGCACGTTCGCTAGGAGGAATCGACATGACAACCGCCCAGTTCAACCGCCGTAGCATTCTCGCCGCTGGCGGCTCCGTCGTGGCAACCGGACTTTGCGGCCTCCTTTTGCCCGCCCACGCACAAGGCCTTGCGCCAACCCGCTCAATGCGAGGCGGCTCCAATAACTACCGCCCAGGCGCGCCGACCGTGGATCGGATCGGCGGCGGGGGCTTCTGGATGACAGGCTCCGTGCGCCGGGCAGGCGATGGTGCTCCGCTTGCGGGTCAGCGCATTCAAATATGGGCGCACACGACAGAAGGGCAGGAGCGGGATCCGCAAAGTCATGGGGCCACGCTCACTGACTCGAACGGGAAGTTCCGTCTCGAGATGCCGCAGATCGTCCCTGCCTTTGGACAACCGCATGGTCACCTCGCTTATGACAGTGGTGAATTCGAAACGGTCTTTCTGCGTCCTGTCATGTCGAGCGCAAAGGACACCAGCCTTGAGGCGCACTTCGTTCTTCGGCCGGTCTGACTGAGTTGGGTTCAAGGGGAATGAGATTGGTATGGGTGGCTCTAATCTGGGCCGCTTTTGCGGCTACGATTGCCGTGCCGATCGCCGCTGCAGCGGCAAGCCCACTCCTCGCATTTCGCGATCCGGTCTACATCACGGCCGGATTTGCAGGGATAATCGCACTGTGTCTCCTGCTTGTTCAGCCCGTGCTGATAGGCGGATACTTGCCGGGGCCGTCGGCTCATCGCGCGCGGCGCGTGCATCCTTTGGTCGGAGGCGTGCTCGTCGCGGCGGTGATCATCCACGTCGGGGGGCTTTGGGTTACCAGTCCGCCCGACGTGATTGACGCCCTTCTCTTCGCATCCCCAACGCCGTTCTCCGCATGGGGCGTGATCGCCATGTGGGCAATCTTTGCCGTCGCGCTTTTGGCCGCACTCCGCCGGCGGTTGCGCCTACGACCGCGAACGTGGCGCATCAGTCATACGTTTCTCGCGGTAGTGATTGTCTTAGGGAGTGTGGTCCATGGCATTCAGATCGAGGGGACGATGGAGACGTTTTCGAAGACGGCGCTGTGCGCGCTAGTCCTTGTGGCGACCATGAAAGTCTTGGCTGACCTGTGGGTAGGGTCAAGGCGCAGGACGTCGCGCGCGAATTGATCTTAACGAGACATGTTGCGATGCGAATCTTCGGATTGCGCTGTGTCCCGCCTTGGGGTCAGTAGCGCCAGCCCGGTAGCGAACCGGATGCCCGCTATCGCTGTAGGCTGCCGATCTGTCGCCCGATGCAACCGCAATTTGCTGGGTGAGGCCTGATCTTAGCGTCACGCCACACCTGGAACGAATACACAGCGGACATACCAGCGATTGGGGGACAGTTTCTTCTTTGCGAGAGGTCGCTCCGTACTGCTTCCTCTCTTCTCGCGCGGCACGGCGCAGAGATGATACTGGCCGTCTTCACTGATGCCTGAGCGATCGCGAATCACAGTGTCATCGACCTGGACGGGACCAAACTTGTCGGTGTGCCAAATCTGGTAAGGCTTTTCGGGAAGGTGATCGATGGTTGTGACGGGAACGCACTCTTCGACGTGGCAGCATTCACGCGGATACCAAGAGTGTGCGACGGCGAGAGTTGGTATCGCGACGGCAATCAAAGTGGCCACGATCGTTTTCATTTGAAATTCCCCGTTGCTGCCGAGGCTCGCAATTACGTTGCGCTTCAGCAAGGATCAGGAACTTGCCTACATTTCCGGCATTCGGCACTGGAAAATGCAGCCAATTAAGAACCAAATGAAAAGGTCGCCGATCCTGCGATACGGCGACCTCTAATCATGTCAGCGTCAACCTTGCAAACTGAGACACTACTCAATCTGACAATATATGTCGCTTCAGAGCTTGTGAGCCATGCGCTGGCGCTTAGTTTCGAGATAACGCTTATTATGCGCACACGGTTCGGTCACGACCGAAACTTGCTCGACAACCTTGATACCACGGGTGCGAAGAGCTTCGATCTTGGCTGGATTGTTCGTCAGAAGCTTGATCTCCGGAAAACCCAGATCGAATAGGATATCGGCAGCCAGCGTGTAATCGCGGGCGTCGATCGGTGCGCCAATTTGAACATTGGCATCGACGGTATCGACGCCCTTGTCCTGCAGCGCGTATGCCCGAATCTTGTTGACAAGCCCTATGCCCCGGCCCTCGTGTGAGGGCAGGTAGATCAATATGCCATTTGGCGTGTCGACAATCTTCTCCAGCGCCGCCTGCAACTGCTTGTAGCAATCGCAGCGCAGCGAATGAAATATGTCGCCGGTGACGCAGCCGGAGTGAACCCGCACGAGGGGTGTCACGGCGCTGTGTCCGTTGGTGGCCCGGTTGATCAAAGCCATCGCCTGATCGTGCGGATCCTTACCCTGATAGGCGCGCGCTTCGAGCTGATGCTCGCGCCCACGAAACTCGATCGGTAGAACGGTTTGCGCCGCCCAATCGATGTCTAGAACCGCGGATTCGACCGCATTCGATCTCATTCTCATCTCCAACGGATGTGAGGAAACACCCTAGCCTTTTCAGTCATTTGTACTCTACGACCAAAACGGTGGTTATCTCTAGCGCCTGTATTTAACGCCACAACCGCCCTACTGGTTTCATTGCTCCAGGATTGGGTCAGCACCGTGACAATCGCCTGCGACCAATACAGCATGAACGGTGCAATATAACTCCGTCTGGAGGACCGATTCACCAAACGTTTGATCACGTTGTAGCGACTGCCGGAACCTCGCCCATCTGAGATGAACGCCAGATGATCAACTTAGTTACTTGCGCGCCGCCGCAGAACTTTCCGACGCTCATGCTGCGGCGCAACATCGAACATATGATCATTCGTCCGTGCTCAACAAGAGTTGCGTCGTCGCATGGACTTTGTCCAATTATGCAGGGTGAACGTTCAGAGGCGCCGACGAGGGAACCATGGGGAAGCCGATATCGTCGCAGGACAACGACAGGCTTGTCCAAAAGTTTCTGCTCGCGGGGGCGTTTTTGATCACGTTCCTGACCGCGCATGCATCAGTGTTTGTGGAGCATGGAGAGAGGGTCGATTTCGTTTGGGTGAGCCTTGCACATGGCTTGGTCTATTTTGCCGCGGTCGTCGCCGTTCTGCGCACCCCCGGCGGCTGGGGATCGCTTTGGGTGATTCTCGTGACGGCACTAATGCTTCGCGCGCTAGCTATGACAGCGCCCCCCTACCTCACTACTGATGCCTTCCGTTACGTCTGGGATGGCCGGCTCGGCTGGGAGGGTATCAGCCCATACCTCTATGTTCCTGCCGACGAGCACCTGAGCTATTTGCGCGACGAGGCCATCTATCCCCACATCAATCAAAAAGAACGCGCGGTAACGATCTATCCGCCGGTGGCACAGATGGTGTTCATGGCGGGCGTTGCGATCCAGGACGGCATCGGCGGCATGAAAGCGATGATGCTTGCCTTCGAGGTCGTCACTGTGATTGCGCTGATCGGGTGGCTACGTGCTGCAGGCCTGCCGCCCTCGCGCGTCTTGATCTACGCTTGGCATCCGCTGCCGATCTGGGAATTCGCCAGCCAGGCGCATATCGATGCTGCTGCGACCGCCTTTCTCATGCTTGGGATCTGGGCTGCAATACAACGGCGGCAAGGGCTGACGGGTGCGATGTTCGCAATCGCAGCTCTGGTCAAATACTTCCCGCTGGTGTTGCTTCCGGCGTTATGGCGGCGGTGGGACTGGAAGCTGCCATTCTATCTATTCGCGACTATGGCCGCGCTCTATCTACCGTATGTTGGAGGTGCTGGCGTCGGATCGCTTGGATTCGTTGGGCAGCACCTTGGCAACGAAGGCTACGGGGACGGATATGGCTTTCACGTCATCTGGTACTTGCGCGACTTTGAAATTGCCGATCCACCCGGCTGGCTCTATGTCAGCTTTGCTCTTGCCGCAATATTCGCAATCGCGGTGTGGGTCGTTTTTCGTAGGGGGGCATGCGAATTTCGGCCTGGGCGACTCGTGGTGCTTGGGGCCGCATTCGTGTTCCTGACCTCGCCGCACTATCCTTGGTATTTCGGTTTCCTATGCGCACTCGCGGTGCGCGTTCCCCACCCGGCATTGCTGACAATGATCATTGCCAGCCCGATGCTGCACATCAAAGGTCTCGCCGACTACACCTGGACGGAAGTCTACGCGCTGACGTATGTGCTGCCGCTTTTTGTGTGGGCGGTCTGGGAGGCTGGCGTGCGTAGATACCCGCGATGGCGTCAGTTGAATGAAAAGTGGCTGCGGCTTGATAACTCGAAAACGGAGCTTTGAGCTAAACCCGGCAGCAGGTAGTGTCGCGCTGCTTTGACGTGGGGCTTGAGAAACGAGCCGGTGAAATCAAACCTAAGGAGATGTGCCGTTGACTGGTGTCCTCACCGTCCTGTTGGCGTTTGTGGCCAGCGTTGTGGCGACACACATCTTCATCCGGATGGCTGACCGGCAAGGAGTGGTTGCGGAGGCCAACGAGCGCTCGATGCATCGAGGCGCGACAGTTACAGGTGGCGGGTTGGCGCTTTTGGTTGCAGCATTCGCTGTCTTCCTCACTCTATGGCCGCTCGGCAACGTGCATGGTTTTCTACTTCCTGCAGCGGCGCTGCTAGCGCTCGTTTCTTTCTTCGACGATCTGAAGCCAGTGTCACGGTGGTTGCGTTTCGGGGCCCACATTGCAGCGGCACTCGCCGCTGTCGCCAGCGTCCACTATGCACAGTTGATTTTCCACGGCTGGCTGCCGTTCTGGCTCGACCGAGCGGTCGCAGTGTTTGCGCTCGTTTGGTTTATCAATCTGTTCAACTTCATGGATGGCATTGACGGCATAGCTGGGGTCGAAACACTTACCATTGCGAGCGGTTATGCGGTGGTCATCATGGCTGCGGGATCATCTTCACCGTTCATGGGATTGGCGCTGGCGATCGTCGGTGCTACCGCTGGTTTCCTGTTCTGGAACTGGCACCCGGCGCGTGTGTTTTTGGGAGATGTTGGGTCAGTACCGCTCGGCTTTCTGTGCGGGGCGTTGATGATCTGGCTTTCGGTCCAGCATTCACTCGTTGCGGCCCTCATCCTGCCGCTCTATTTCATCGCCGACGCGACGCTTACAATTCTGGCACGCATCAGGCGCCGGGAGAAAATTTGGGAGCCGCACCGCAGTCACTACTACCAGCGAGCTGCCAGCGCGATCGGTTCGCATGCCGTCGTGGTGAGGCGCGTGGCTTTGTGCAATGTGATCCTGGTGGGGCTTGCCGTTCTTGCTCTGTCGATGCCGGTCATGGCCTTTGCTCTGGCAGTTCTGAGTGTTGCCGCGCTTCTATTCTGGATGGAAATTGCCTCCGGCACGGCGCTCTCAAGCGAAGCCGGGGCGCAATAAGCAAAATGGATCTAGCCAGCTACGCGCAACCTGTTGTCGAATTCGTCGAGCAAAACAGGGTGTGGGCATTCCCGGTGATCTTCACGCTTGCCTTTGGTGAAAGTCTTGCGTTTGTCTCGCTGCTGCTACCTTTCTGGGCAATGCTGGTTGCGATCGGCACCTTGATCGGGGCAAGCGGCAGCAACCAGGAATTTATCGTGGTGTGGATTGCTGCTAGCCTGGGGGCTGCGCTCGGCGATTGGGTCTCCTATTGGCTCGGCAAACACTACCACCAAGAAATCGCTCAAATCTGGCCCTTATCACGCCATCCCGAGCTCATCCCGCGCGGGCATGACTTCTTCGAGCGCTACGGCGTGTGGGCGATTGTGATTGGGCGGTTTTTCGGACCATTACGTGCTGCCGTTCCGCTGGTCGCGGGGATTGTTGAAATGCCAATGCGCACATTCCAAATCGCCAACTTTGCCTCAGCGTTTCTCTGGGCAGGCGTCCTGTTGGCGCCCGGCGCGGTCGGGTTGAAGTGGCTGATGG
>JAJFHK010000154.1 GCA_021775655.1 Filomicrobium sp.
AACCGAGGACGAAGGGCACTCGGCGGCGTTAGAATCCATTCCAGCCTGACCACACCGATTGTCATGGCACGAAATTAATTGTGCTGAGCGCGTGGTCGATCTAACCTTCTGAAGTCGTACTTGGTGCAATGGCAGCGGTGACATAATGCCCGCAAACCTTCTTCGTCTTCTTCGCACAATTGTTGCGGCGTTTTTGTTGGCGCCATTGCTATGCACGGGTGCTCAGGCCTGTGGCCTTCTCGTTCGCGTCACCTATGCGGAAGACTTTCCCGACTGGTTCTACGTCGAATTTCTTGAAGGCGACGGTTATCACCTGTCTGGCCTTACACTTGATCTTGGCCCTGCTGTGGGCAGGCCGTTTATCGACACCGCGTACCCCAACTCGCGTCATTCTGGACATGACGGCATCGTTGTAACCGAATCTTCTGGGTTTGATACCGGCAGCCGCGTGATGGCATTCAAGTTTGCACATTTTGTTTCCGGCAAAACCTACAGGTTGATGGTCGACCTCGATGGACGCCTTGATCAATTGGAAAACGGCGAACTCTATGGTGCTGCAGTTGTTGCGAGGTTTTTCAGGCCCGACGGCACCTCGGAGAAACTTGAAGGGCGGTTTGATTCCGACGGCGTCGCAGAATTGGGAAGCCGAGCCTGCGTATAGAGACCTCGTAGTCGGCGCACCGACTTCAGCGGCCGAAAAGTCCCATATCGAAAATCATCGCCGCGACTTCTATGATCGAACGACAGAGAGAACCAAAGACGCAGTGACCGATTGCGGACTTTCTTCTACCGCGAGAACGATCCCGCCGCCTTCCTTCACTCCCGACCGATAGAAATAGTCGGTGTTATTGCTTGTATCCGGCGACGGACGCTCGACATAAGGATCATTTGCCTTGTAAATCCGCGCGGAGAGTGCGTCGGGAAAATAGATTTGAGATGTAACGAGGGTTTTCTGATCGAGAAAAACCTTTACGTGGATGTGTGGGGTCCTTCCGGGATACCAACCTGGATAAATCGAGCTAAACACGACTTGGCCGTCGGCGTCACTGATCTGCGTGCCACGAAGGTACGTCTTGCCGGCGCTTGAAACATTGCGACCATCGCCCTGGCCCGAATAGCCGGAATATACCCCCAGGGCATCTGCGTGCCAGACATCAACGCGCGCCGATGCAACAGGTGTGCACGGGCCATACTCGATAACCTTCAGCACCAATCGGAGTGGATAGCCCGGACGTCCCTCGGTTATGTCAACGCGAACCTGTTTGGGATCAAAGTAGTAAGGTCCTTCGATGGACTGAGGTAACAACACGCACGTGCCCTGCGGTTGTCCTGCCGGAGCTGGCGAAGCGGCAAGGCGCTCATTTGCAATCGACATTTCATTCATGAGACCGGTTCCTGCACCACCAAGCAAAAGGCTGCGCAATAGACGGCGTCGTGACATTTGATCAGTCATGGATGCAGATCCTTCGTGTTGACCAATTCGAAAGCGTCGAAAAAGAATCTAGAGTGTTCACATGCCATGCCCTAAAAACTAGCCGAAACTACGCCCGCAAGAACCACTCGCATCACACAGCGGCGTGAACTTTTGGGTTTTTCAAGCGCGTCCAATTCGCCGCCTCTCCGGGCAACCAAAACAATTCCTCGCGCAAATCGAATGGGTCAGAATTGATGATTTCCACACTCACATTGAGCTTGGCCTTCGGTGCAGTCATTTACGCCGCGGCTCTGGCGATCATCTTGCGACGCAGCTCTTCAAAAAGCCGGGAAGGCGGTCTCGCCGACTTTTTCGTTTCTGGGCGCGATGTCGGACTATGGCGGGCAATCGCTACACTGGGGGCCACAGAGATCGGGCTCATTACTATCGCATATAACGCCCAGAAAGGCTTCAACGACGGGTTCGCAGCGTTCCATATTGGCGTAGCAGCCTTCGTTGGTTGCGTGATTGTCGGCCTGACCGGTTTTGTCGTCGCGCCGTTGCGAAGAACAGGAGTTCTTACGATTCCGGAGTTCTACGGACAGCGCTACGGGCAAGACGTTCGCATATTCGGGGCAACGGTGATGGCGCTCGGTGGCATTCTCAACATGGGGCTGTTCCTGAAAGTTGCCGCTCTCTTCATCGTTGCCATGCTCGGATTCGATGCGGGCAGCGCAAGCGTCAATGCGCTGATGGTGGGATTGCTCGTAATCGCAGTTGCTTACACAGCTTACGGCGGCATTCGCTCCGTCATTGCCACCGATGTCCTGCAATTCGTGATGATTGCTGTGGGGCTTTTGGTGGCGCTCGCCGTCCTCATCCCGCAAATCGGCTTGGAGCGGACAGTTGAGGCCGTCGAAGCCTTGAAAGGCGACGCAGGCTTCAATCCGTTTGACGCCGCCGGATTCGGAGTGACCTACGTACTCTGGATGGTGCTTGTAGCCGGAGTTGTTTCTTCGGCGATCTGGCCGACTGCGTTGTCTCGGGCGCTGTGCATCAAGGATGAAGCGACCGTTCGGCGAGCCTATCTCATCGCATCGATTGTTTTTATGGGGCGCATGATCCTGCCCGCATTCCTTGGGGTTCTCGCGCTCACATATTACTGGGAC
>JAJFHK010000155.1 GCA_021775655.1 Filomicrobium sp.
CGCATAATACCCGCCGGTTAGCAATGTGCGTTGTTAGCATGTATTCAGATGCAGGGAACAAGCGGTTTTGCGCGACCTTCCGGGCACTGAAGGCCGCTTTTTATACCAGCAGAACCGAACGCAAACGGAAAACATTAGGTAATCGAGACGGAATGGCGGGACTGGCCAAGAGAACTAAGCGCGCTGTGAAGCGCGTCAGCATGGCCTGGCGAACCGGGTTGATCGAGCATACTCCTCAGTGGATGCGCCAGATCTTCGGCCCGGCAATGATCTATCTCGACATGATGCTGATCGATCACGGAATATTCCGCCTGCTCTACCTCAACAAGCACACTCTTGCCGCTGACGCATGGCGAAGCGCCCAACCGGCTCCCCATAACCTGCGCCAATTTAAGCGGGAAGGTGTGAAAACGATCGTCAACCTGCGTGGTGAGCGCCGATGCGGCAGTTACTGGCTGGAAGAGAAATGGTGCCGGCACCTTGGCCTGGAGCTCGTCAATTTCCAGGTGCGCTCACGGGCCGCTCCCGAAGTCGACGAATTTCGGCAGATCAAGGAGCTATTCGAGCGCGTCGAATATCCCATGTTGATGCACTGTAAGTCGGGCGCTGACCGAGCAGGCCTAATGAGTGTCCTTTACAGACATTTCCGGGAAGGCATGCCAATCGAGGATGCCAGGAGCGAACTTTCCTTGCGTTATGGTCATATCCGGCAGGCAAACACAGGCATTCTAGATTACGTCTTTGACCGCTACGTCGCCGACAATGCCGAGCAGCCAATCGCATTTATGGATTGGATCGAAACACGTTACGATCCGCAAGAAATGACCGGCTCGTTCAAGTCGAATAGCTGGGCTGACCGATTTGTTGGAACCGTATTGCAGCGCGAGTAGCTTGGCTCCGGCCCCAGCCCACTGCATTGGTTGTCTGTCTACCCGCCACTTGGGGTGAGTTCCCCGCCTCCTGCAAGGCGTGCGTAGGCGCCTTGTTTTGCGATCAGGTCGCTGTGCCGACCGGTTTCCACTAAGCGCCCGTCTTCCATTACGCATATCAAGTTGGCGTTCTGCACTGTCGAAAGCCGGTGCGCGATCACCAGCGTTGTGCGGTTTTTAGTGAATTTCGCGAGTGCGTCCTGCACCAACAATTCGGATTGCGTGTCGAGTGCGCTTGTCGCTTCATCGAGCAGCAGGATTGGTGAATCTTTCAGGATCGCGCGGGCCAATGCGATGCGTTGACGCTGTCCACCTGAGAGCCGCATACCACTGGCGCCAATGCGCGTGTCGTATCCACGGGGCTGTTCGAGAATGAACCCATGGGCAGCAGCAGCCGTGGCAGCGGCGACAATTTCATCCTCGCTTGCATCCAGGCGGCCAAGAGAAATGTTTGCGCGGATCGTGTCGTCAAACATGGTCACGTCCTGGCTGACGAGAGCGATTGATCCGCGTAGCGATTCAAGCGTGATGTCGCGGATATCCTGCCCGTCGATCAAGATGCACCCGCCTGTGACGTCGAATAGCCTGGGCACCAGATTAATGATCGTCGATTTTCCCGCTCCCGAACGCCCAACCAATGCAACGGTTTGGCCGCCGGGAATGTCGAGCGTGAAGTCGATCACGGCATCTCGGTCGGCGGCCTGCTGGTACCCGAATGAAACATTTTGGAAGCTGATTGCGCCGTCCCCGATATCGAGCGGCTTGGCACCCGGCCGATCTACGATTTTCGGCTTCTCGTCGATTAGCCCATAAAGACTTTCAGCCGCTGCCAGTCCCTCTTGTACGCGACCAGAAAGGTTCCCAAGCGCGCGAATAGGCTGGGCGGCCATCAGCAAAGCCGTTACAAACCCCATAAAGTCACCAACCGTCGAGATACCGTTGGAGATTCTCCAGTAGGCGAATGCGATCACACCGGCGACGGCAAGCCCTCCCAGGGCTTCGAGGATCGGATCGAGTTTGGCGCGGTTTCGTACGGCCTTCATCTTCAGCCGGAAGACGTCTTCGAAACTGCCGTGCATGCGCTCGGACGTGTAGTCCTCTAGCCGGAATGTCTTGATGAGCCGGGTTCCAGCGAGATTCTCCGACAGCATTGAGGTCATTTCGCCCAATTCTAGCTGGGTCTGTTTCGCGACCTTACGCAGGCGCTCAGAGATCAGCGCGATCGGCAGTGCTGCAATCGGATAGACACCCAGGACAAATAGAGACATCAACGGATCGAGATAGATCATCGAACCAACGAGCGCGATAATCATCAGAACATCGCGAACTGCCGTACTCAGGCTTGCCTGCAATGCGAGCTGGATGAAGTTGATGTCATTGGTCAATCGCGACAGCAATCGGCCGGGTGTCTCCCGGCTCAGCCTTGCAAAGTCAGCGGTAATCAGGTGCGTGAAAGCCTTTTTTTGCATGTCGGTCGTCATGCGGGTAACGATCCGCTGGGACGTGACGGTCTGCAAATATAAGAAAATGCTGCGCAGCATCGTAATCGAAATGATGCCGCCGAGAACAAGCAGAAGATTGCTGCCCTCGGTCTCCATCAAGGTGTCAAACGACAGCTTGATAATCATGGGGTAGGCGCCTGTTACGGCCGCTAGACATGCCATCAATGCAAACGCGACCAGCAGTTGGCGCCAACGTGGGAAGACCCAGTCTTGCAGGAACCGCGACAGAAGCTCGCGCGAAGCTGCGTCGAACGCAGATCCCTTCGCCTTCTTTCGGATATCAGCGGCAGCATCGGGATCACTCGCTGCTGCCTTGCTGGCGGCCTCTTCGCGGCCTTGGTCCTTTGTGGCGTCGTCTTTCACTCCGCGCGCTCGTTTCTCAATTATTTCGGGCCGTTGGTGAGAAAGTCTTGCACTTGGGAATTCAGTCGTCTTGCTCATCCGGCTCAAGGAGACGGTGCATATGCACGACAAAATAGCGCATCTGCGCGTTGTCGACTGTACGCTGGGCCGCTGACTTCCAGGCGCTGTGGGCTTCCTTATAGTTGGGGTAGATGCCCACGATATCGAGTTTGTTCAGATCCTTGAATTCGACTGAACCCAAATCATCGAGTTCTCCTCCGAATACGAGGTGGAGTAGCTGCTTGCCGCTGGTTTTGACCTCATGGCTCATGATGTGGTCCGCCTTCTTGTTGGTAGCACGATAAGGGTGCTGCCCCGCTTGCTGCGGTGCAGAGCTTTTCCTGCACGACACAACGCTGCAGGGCAAGGGTAGAACACACTGTTCGCCCGTTCAGGTGCCCCACCGCGCTTATAGTAGTCCACACCTTCTGAGATCGTGCGGACACGAAAATCTTGTGAAGCGCACTCGCAGAGCAGCGGATAGTCGCGCCAGAGAAAACGAAGTGCCCCAAATCGGCGCGACCGTAAGTGGACTACGTCATAATCGATTAACCCTGCGACAATCCATCGTAAGTAATAATGGGCTACCGGCTGCGAAAAGATAGCCGGTCAAGTCGACAGGCAGGCTGACAGCGACGGCACGGAGGAGAGCACTTCCCCGTGCCGTTTGCTGTTTTTGGAGATTGGACCGGCGCCACTCAGGCTATCACGAGCACGAGATCGACAAGTAAGCCTGTAGTCAAAAGCCAGCCGACCCAGCGGTTCGCTTTGAAGCGAATGAGGCAGTTGTCCGGATCGCCTGATTCAAGTGTTGAGACCTGCCAAGCGAAATGCACCGCTATCAAACAAAGGGCTATGATGGTCGCAACGGGCGCTGAGACCATCCATGCCGCAGCCGCCCACAACATCAATGCTGCCGCATAAATACCGGCGAGCCATGGCTTGGTTTGTGATCCAAAGCGGATCGCGGTCGACTTCAAGCCCAGTGACAGATCGTCTTCCTTGTCCTGATGGGCGTATATCGTGTCATAGGCAATGGTCCAGGCAATGCATCCCGCATAGAGCAGCACAGGTGCGGTCGAGAGTTCACCGTAGACCGCCGCCCAACCGACGAGCGCACCCCAATTGAATGTCAGGCCGAGCATGAGCTGCGGCCAATAAGTGTAACGCTTCATAAATGGGTAGACAGCAACCAGCGCCAGCGAAGCGATTCCAAGCGCTATCGTGAAGGTGTTGAACTGCAAGAGGACGGCAAGGCCGACAATCGACAAGGCGACTACGAACCCAAGCGCAGCTTTAGGGCTGACCTGCCCTGAAGGTATCGGGCGTGATCGTGTCCTTGCGACTTTCGCATCGTAGTCGCGGTCGACATAATCGTTATAGGCGCATCCAGCGCCACGCATAACAAAGGCGCCAAGGGCAAACAGAATTGCCTGCCAAACGCCGGCCCAAATATCACCGGCCGAGACACCTGTCTTGACGCCCTTGTCGACAAAGGCGAGTGCCAACGACCACCAACATGGGAAGACAAGCAACCAGGTCCCGATCGGCCGGTCGGCGCGGGCAAGCCGCAAATAGGGCCGGGTCGCCCGCGGCGCGTAGCTGTCGACCCAGTTGCCTCGGGAGGCGTCGGCCACGGCGCCCTCTTCCGAATCGTTCTCACTGGTCGATATCCTGCCGTCAGACTGTAACGTTTTCATTGCGGCGGCGATGCCCCTTGCATTTGACCCTCGCTTGGATAACACGGGTAGCATGCCCATTCACGACTTCAACGCCGAACGGCTTTACATCGACTCCCCTATGAAGGCGGACGTAGCAGTATCGTGCGCCAGCGATAAGGCTCACTATCTGTTGAACGTCCTACGGCTCAAGGCCGGGGATGCCATTCTCATCTTTAACGGGCGAGATGGCGAGTGGAGGGCGCGACTTACCGATGTCGCAAAACGCCGTTGTTCGCTTGTTCCAGAAGAACAGGTTCGCGGGCAAGAGAATGGCCCCGATCTCGTCTACCTGTTTGCGCCGGTAAAGCGATCACGGCTCGATTACATGGTGCAGAAGGCTGTTGAATTGGGGGCGAGCCAGCTACAGCCGGTTTTCACCAGGCGCACGATTGCGGAGAGGGTCAATCTTGAGCGAATGCGTGCAAATGCCGTCGAAGCGGCCGAGCAGTGCGGGATCTTACGGGTCCCAGAAGTCTCTGAACCGGTTCAGCTAAAGGCAATGCTCGATAGCTGGGATGCTGGCCGGCGCATCATCTTTTGTGATGAAGCCGCAGACCAGGCTGACCCAGTAGCGATCCTTGGGCGTCTCAACCCCGGCCCGATGGCCGTACTGATCGGGCCAGAAGGTGGATTCGCGCCAGAAGAAAGGGATGCCCTAAACGTCCAGGCCTTCACGACGCCAATCCCGCTAGGACCGCGTATCATGCGCGCGGACACCGCCGCGGTTGCTGCATTGGCGCTTGTTAATGCGGTTGTTGGGGATTGGAAGAAACGAGATTAAAGAATCCGAAAGGCCGGGCGCATGTCCCAGCCTTTCTCGATCATTCAACTTCAGAGCCAACAATCGGGTTATCCCGTGCCGCAAGCGCTTAGCTATCGGCGGCCTGCGGTTCGGATTTTTGTGCCGGCTTGCGTTTGACCGGTCGGCGCAGGAAATCCGGGATTTGATCTTGGGCGCCAAAGGCTGACTTTTCTCCGGCACCTTGTCTGCGATCTGAATTGCTTTCAGAGCGGCGACGAGGACTTGCCTTCTGTCCGCTACGCGATGCCTGGGGATCTTTGCCCGTGTTCGCACCGCCGCTGGCTGTTCTTTGCCGCGGCTCCTCGCGCTGTTGTTCGCGAGGCTGCTGTTCTCTTCGATTAACTCTCTGGCGTCCACCGGTGTGCTCGCGGCGATTGCTAGTCGCCGGACGGTCCTCACTACCCGATGTTTCTGCGGAATGCGAAAAGTGAGGCTGCTCTGCGCCTGGTTGATCGACTGCCAGTTGCTGAGGAGCAGGCTGCTCGTTTCTGGGTTGCTCACTTCTTGGTTCGCGGCGCGGCCTTGTGCGCCCACCGCGTGAGGCGCGCTTGTCATCGCCGCCGCGGCTTGACGAACCGCTACGCGGGCGGCCGCGCTTTCTTGACTTCGAATCCTGGATGTCCTGCTCGCTCGGTGCTTCACCGATCCACGATGTCCCATCGCCCGTCATGTCTTCAATCTGCTTGAGTAGTTTCAGGTCCTCGAAGGTCACTAGCGAAGTTGCCGACCCCTCGCGCCCGGCTCGACCCGTGCGTCCAATACGGTGCACATAGTCATCGGACTGCCAGGGAAGATCAAAGTTGAAGACGTGGCTGACGTCTGGGATATCCAGGCCACGGGCTGCGACGTCACTAGCCGCCAGGAACGTTATCTCTCCGGAGCGGAACTTATCCAGGGTCTCGGTACGCGCCTTCTGGTCCATATCGCCGTGCAGGGCTCCGGCATTGAAGCCGTGCTTCAGCAGCGATTTCAGAAGGATCGCGACGTCACGCTTACGGTTGCAGAATACGATGGCGTTGCGTACGTCTTCGGCGCGCATCAAGTCACGCAAGGCTTCGCGCTTGGCCCAGTCTTCGCCATCCTCACAATACCGGAAACGCTGTTTGATTGTCTGTGCTGTGGACGCCGGCTTGGCGACTTCAATACGAACAGGATCGCGAAGGAACTGGCTGACAAGACGGGTAATTTCCGGCGGCATGGTGGCCGAGAAGAATAATGTCTGGCGCTTTGGCGGCAGCAGTTTGCAGATCTTTTCGATGTCGGGAATGAAGCCCATGTCGAGCATGCGGTCGGCTTCATCTATAACGAGGATCTCGACGCCCATAAGCATCACCCGGCCTCGTTGGAAATGGTCGATTAGTCGTCCGGGCGTTGCGATCAAAACATCGACGCCCCGGTCGAGCTTTTTGGTCTGGTCGTCCATCGATACGCCGCCTATCAGGAGGGCAACGCTGAGCTTGTGATTGACGCCATATTTCTCAAAGCTTTGCGCCACCTGCGCAGCGAGTTCCCTTGTCGGCGCCAATATGAGGCTTCGCGGCATGCGCGCCCTGGCACGACCAGTTTCAAGCCGCGAGATCATCGGTAGCGTGAAGGAGGCGGTCTTGCCTGTGCCCGTCTGGGCGATGCCGAGAACGTCGCGCCCCGTCATTGCAACAGGAATGGCTTCGGCTTGAATCGGTGTAGGTTCGGTGTATCCGGCTGCTTCAACGGCAGCCACGACTTTCAGGCTGAGCTCCAGCTCAGCAAAGGTCTTCGTGGTCAATATCTGTCAACTCCCGTCACAGGGTAATGCCCGCGCGGGTTTTCAGTGCGCGGAACGGTCGGTCAGGCCCGCGCGAGTTTTCAGGCGCGGGATGGCTCGGATTTGCAGGGGAACTTCTCAAAAGCCGTCAACGTTGATCGTCGACCTGGCGAGAGGACAAAAGAATCGATTGCCACTGCACCCGAGTGCATGTCGCATCGCACAGAACCGGTATTGTCGCAAGTAATTCCATAAGGTGTGGACGTTTTGTCATAATCCAATGTAGCAATACAGACATTATATCGTAGTTGTCCGCTGATTTTTTGCAGAAATAGCGACAGAAACCATCCCAATGGCTGCGAAATGGCTGCTCTACTCTTCGTGGATCCAGCGGGCGAATAAACCGCCAGCAACGGCTCCTATAATTGGTGCCACCCAGAAGACCCAAAGTTGCAAGAGTGCCTGCACGTCGCCAAAAATTGCGAAAGCGGTCGCCCGTGCCGGGTTCAGCGCCGCATGGGAGATCGGCCACAGGACCAGATGAAGAGCTGCGATCAGGAACCCGAGGCCGATCGGAGCAAAACCGGCCGGCACGCCTGAAGACGTCGCTCCGACAAACAGCAACAGCAAGAGCGCAGCCGCCACGGATTCCGCCGCCATGACAACTGCAAACGGAAAGGTGCCCGGGGCATCGAACCGGTTTGCTGCTGCTGCGAGGGGGGCTGTACTTCCATCGGGGCTTGCGCTGATGATGAGCCAATAACCGGCCGCGGCAATACACGCACCGAGCACTTGTGCGAGCACGTATGGCACCGCCAGCCTCGTTTCAAATCGACCAGCTGCGACGAGTCCCAGCGTCACTGCTGGATTGAAATGACAGCTGGAGACTCCCCCTAGTGCAAAGCACATGGCGGTAAATGTCAGCCCGGCGGCAAGTGCCGGAGTCAATCCACCGGTTGCCGATGTGGCGCCAATCAGTAGCGTTCCGCACAGCACCGTAACGTAGGCAAATGTGCCGATCGCTTCGGCGACCAACGCCTTGAATGACATACGTCCCTCCCCGGATGTCCGCTGCAATTGTTCCCTTGGGAACTGTGCTCGATTGTTTATTAGCAGACAATCACGAGCGTGTGGCGTGTTTAGCCCAGCGTCCCCGGCAAGTCGCCACAGGCCCTATTTTCAAGTTTCAGAAAAAGCGGATTTGGCGCCCTGCGGCGAGTCGCCGCCCTTTAAGGTTATGCGCTCGATCAAGGCCCGCAAGCTCTCTTGCGTGAAGGATTTGGGCAAAGTTCAGTGGCGGTCCAATGTTGGAACCAACTGTTACGTGAACTCGTTATGACTTTAACAATAAAGACATTTTAACTATTGAAAATTCCGGATTTGGCGGGAGGATTCTTACGGCCGCGTTAGATTTTCGCGGCTTCTTGGGGTGGCGGCCACTGCGTTGAGGAAAGACAGGACTGAAGGCGCGTTCCATGGCTACTGAAAGCTTTGACTACATGTCCGGGCAGCGCAAGCCGCACGACATCCGTTCGCTGAAAATGCGCGATAACTGGACCAACTTCGGTTATATCGGGCTGATCTACCTCATCATGGCGGTGACACTCATCGCAACTCTATCGAGCTATGCGGCAGTGGCCAATGCCGGTCTGTCGTGGTGGTGGGATCTTCCGACGACGGTTGTTGCAATCGTGGTGATCGGCGCATCACAGCATCAACTCGGCGGGATCATCCACGAAGGCACGCACTACATGTAGTTCGCGGATCGCAGGCTCAATGAACTTGCTTCCGATTGGCTTGCAGCGTTCCCAATCTACACGTCGACTTATGCATTCCGCCTGCATCACCTATCGCACCACCAGTTTGTGAACGATCCAATACGCGATCCGAATTTCAATCAAGCACACGAATCCGGTCACTGGCTGGACTTCCCTATCGCTCATGTCGAATTCTTGATGGCGATTCTGAAGCAGCTCAATCCAGTACGCCTCGTCAGCTACATCGTTGCACGTGCGAAATACTCCGCACTTGGCGTTGACACTAACCCTTATGCAAACCCAGACAAGCTAGGCTGGCCGTGGGCGATCCGTTTGGGCGTGCTGTTTGTAGTTGCAATCCCCGCCGTCCAGGTAACACTCATAACGATTGGAGCATTAGGCTTTGCAGAGCGCTGGCTGATGTCGGCAATTGCAATGGTGGTGCTGATCGCTGCATGGGGTGGACTTATCGCTTATTACCTGCGTGTTCCAGAAGAGGCCTTCGCCCAGAGCCGGATCAACCCGGTTATTTCTCACCGAGCGACAGCCATCAATCGGACCAGCTACATGGCGCTCATCTACGGCACGCTGACTGTCACTGAATATTATTCCGGAGTACCAACGTGGGGCTACTTTGGCCTGTTATGGATTGTGCCTCTGTTCACGACATTCCCGATATTTATGGTACTTCGTGAATGGATCCAGCACGGTAATGCGGACCGTGGCCGTTACACCAATTCGCGCATCTTTCTGGTCAATCCATTACTGCGCTATGCGGTATTCCCGTTCGGCATGGATTACCATCTGCCGCATCACATCAACGCTTCTGTCCCGCACTACCGACTCAAGGAACTCCACAGCTATCTCCTGGAGAACGATGCGAAGTACGCCGAGCAGGCGCTCGTTGTCGAAGGCTGGCGGGCCGGCGACCAGCACTCCGCTCCCGGCATAACCGACGTCCTGGGACCGCGATATACGCCGCACGGAAATGCTGCCCATGTCGATGAAGAGACGTTGGCTGAAGCCGACGTCAACGACGCAGCCGCAATTGCTGAACAAGCAGTTGCATCTCAAAAGGCCGGCTTAAGGGCAATCGACTGAATTCCCTTGGTGCGACATCAACCGCGGCGGGCTGCAAAAAATTCCCGCAAGAGTTCGGCCGAGCGCTCCTCATCGATGCCCGAATAGACCTCAGGGGTATGGTGGCAGGTGGATTGAGTGAAAATGCGCGCGCCGTGTTCAACGCCTCCGCTTTTGGGATCACTTGCCGCGTAGTAAAGGCGGCGGATGCGAGCAAATGAAATCGCGGTCGCGCACATGGAACAGGGCTCCAGAGTGACGTAGAGATCGCAGTCGCCGATACGCTCAGAGCCGCAGTTTTGGCATGCGGCGCGTATGGCGAGTATTTCAGCATGGCCGCTCGGATCGCTAAGCTCACGCGTCCGATTCCCGGAGCGAGCGACGATCTTGCCGGTTTTGTCGACAATAACTGCACCGACTGGAACCTCGCCGCGTGAAGCTGCGGCTTCGGCTTCTTCCAGGGCAACTGACATGTGTGTTGTGCGGTCTTGCGACATCACGGACTCAGTGCATTTGCACCCAGCTGCGGTCCTATTTCATCATCGTCCAGATCGCCGGCAAAGGCACGAGAACCATCGCGGTCGTAGATGTCTCGTCGGAATTCGACGGTCCCGTTGGACTCACCCCACGCAGTTATATATGCGAAAATGACAGGGACCGGCCGTGTGAGAGTCAAATCGAGTGGCTGGCCGCCGGCGACAATCGATTCGGAACGACCTGGGGCTTCCCATCCCAACTCATATTTGGCGATCCAATCCGTCAGATTGAGGACGCCCTCGACACGGACGCAGCCGGCCGAATAGGCGCGGCTCGCCTGACCGAAAAGCTTTTTCATCGGCGTATCGTGCATATAGACGGTTTCGGAATTCGGCATGTCGATCCGCACCAGACCAAGTGCGTTCCAATCACCTGGATCCTGGCGGAATCGGATCTGATCATGGTTGACGTTGTACCAGTCAATCGAGGAAATCGGCACTTCCTCTCCGTCATAGCTGCCACGGAAAGCGCGGATGTGTTCACGGTCAAGGTAGCCTGGATCCTTGCGCATGTGCGGCACGAGATCGCCGCGGGCAATGCTGATCGGGACCCGCCAATATGGGAAGAAGTTCAACCCCTGGATTGTTGCACGTATCTCTGGCGTCTGGCGCTCAGGTCGACCGGCAATGATGCGATGGCGCTGCTGCACCTCGTACCTCTCGACGGCTTCAAGCTGGAAGGCTGGAGCGTTCACCAGGATGTAGCGATCCTCAACGTGGTGATTGAGAAGCTGTTGGATTCGGCGCAAATTCAGTTCCAGCTGCTGCAAACGCATCTCGGCGGTAACGTTCATGGCCGCGAATGTCGCCCGATCAACTCGGCGTGTGATACGCAAACCATGGCGGCCCTGGAATGCGGCAACGCCGTTTTCACAAGCTCCGTCAAATTCGTAATTCTCGTAGTAACTGCCATCTGGGGGCATATCACCGGTTGCTCGCAAGCGCTGGCGCAGAAAGGGCACGCGTTCGTCATAGTCGCCAGGGCGGATGGATTTGGGGCCGGGGACCTGGGGCCAGCCGCCCTTGTTGACAATTTTGCGGTAGCGATCAACGGCATCGCGGGTCGCGGCCAATGTAACGTCACTCAGCCAGGGCGTGCTGCCGGTCCTGAGATCACCTAGTTCGTACTTCTTCCTGGTGCCGCGGGCTCGCCGATCTGACTGATTGGTTCCGCGGTTGATGATCGATTCCCACCATTGTTCCTCGGCATGTGCGGCGCGGGACAACGGAAACAGCCCTGTCGCCGCCGCAACGCCCAGCGACTTGCGCAAAATGCTTCGCCTCGTTTCGAAGGACACCTTTTTGGTGTGCTCGCCTGTCATCGCCCCTACCTAAGAAAATCGTTGCGGGTACTGCCGCTTGCCCCGGCCGCGACATGCGCGACTCGCTTGGTCGTTAGGTTACCTTAACCACAAGCCATGTGGCCAAACAAAGACGACCAATCAACCCCTTGGCTTATCTTTGCGGCTCACAATTGCGTGGCTGATCAATCGATCAAATTGAACAAACGGCCAGCGGCTTTACGGTGAATACTGACCAATTTTGGGCAAACCGGCGGCTGGTGGGTGAGTTCCAAGTCATGTGAAATGATCCCATCCGAGATTATCGAGTTGCATCGGCGTTCCTGACGGATCGCGGACGACTAGTCCTTGCCCGGAGACAATTTGGCCAATCCGCGTCACTGGGACGCCGGCAAGTTCTGCAGCCTTCGAAAAATCGGCCACTTCTAGCTCAGGTATCGTCGCCAAAACCTCGTAATCATCGCCGCCTGTAATGAGATTCTCGAGGCGAACTTTTTCAGTGGCTAGTAATGCGGCACACGCTTCAGAGATTGGGATGAGGGCTGCCTCGATTTCGACGGCAACCCTGCTGGCGTTGGCCAGCCGTGAAGCATCAATTGCAAGTCCGTCGGAAACGTCGAGAGAAGCGGTCGCGAATTCTTGCAACGCCGGAATAAGAGAGATCCTTGGCGCCGGTGTCCGACTGCGCGCGAGGAGATTACCTGCACTGGTCCCACCGACATGATTGCGCCAATCAATTGATTTTGCGTCATCGCGCGCCAGCACAAGGCCCGCGTAGGCATCGCCGATTGTACCTGAAACCATAAGAATGTCGCCGTGCGCTGCCCCTGAGCGCTTTATCATGCATCCCTCAGGAACCAAGCCTATTGCGGTAATCGTGACACTGAGCGGACCGCTTGTGCGTACGGTGTCTCCACCGGCCAGCTGTAAGCCAAATTGGTTCTGGGCCGCCTCCAGTCCTGATACAAATCCATCGAGCCAAGCTTCGT
>JAJFHK010000156.1 GCA_021775655.1 Filomicrobium sp.
CCTTTCCATCGAAACATGTAAGTGGCTTCTGAATGACTTGGGGGGCCGCAACCGCAACGGCGACCCGTGCCCGGTGGACAAGCCCATCATCGGCCTCGCACAAGAATTTCCGGTTCGCCTGATCGACGTCGACACAAACCGCCCCGATGTCTTCGCAGAATACGTCTGCTGGTCGCATTGGTATTACGGTCACCAGGACTTCCCGGTCCGCCAACTCGTGTGGCCCGACGAAGAGGGCCGATTTCCCTGGGAACCTGAGTGCACCGACAAATTCCGCAAACAGCAGCCTCTACTCGGCACTTTGAAGTTCTGACACTGACACAGCCAAACCCGCCGCAACCGTGCAAAGACTGACCAAGATTGAAAATTGCATCGAAAAATCAGCGCGTTGGACTAAATCACCGTCAAATCCACGCGCCTGGGTCAATCTAGCGCGCAAAAAAGCATTCGGCCTGTCAAACCGTTGTCGGAAAAGAATGCCTAACGTGAAGGCACTAGGGAGGGTTCTGTGGCCTGGAAATACGGATCGATAAGATCCGCCGACCATAAGCCCGTATAACTAAGGAGAACGTCCGTGAACCACTGGATCGGAATTGCGATCGCCGTCGTACCCGTGCTGCTCATCACCGCACTCGTCTTGAAGCGCCCGGTGTGGTGGTTCCTGGTTGTCCTGACCGGCGTCGGCCTGGGATACCTCGAATACACCGGTGCGGCCGAAGAAGTTGGCAACATCGTGCTCACCGAAGCCAACAAGATTTATCCGACCGGCTTTGAGCCCGAAGGGATGGCGGAACCTGTATCGACTGAATCGGCGCCAGCCGGAGATGCGGCAGGAAATGACGCTTCGGGGCCCGTTACAACGGTTCCGGCGCAGTAACCCCTTCCAAGGGCTGGCGCATGATGCCATAGGCAGGCTAGAAGGTGCTTCTCACCTTTAGGAGCCCTACGTCCTGCCCATGCCCCAACTTCTGCTCGAACTCCTATCAGAGGAAATCCCAGCCCGCATGCAGACGCGCGCGGCGCAAGATCTGCTGCGCCTCGTAAGTGATGGGCTGAAGGCTGGCGGTCTGGAAGGCGGCGAGGGTCAGGCATTCGTCACACCGCGGCGTCTAACGGTCGTCATCGAAAACCTGCCCGCAATGTCGCCTGCCGTCTCAGACGAGCGAAAGGGCCCCAGGGTCGGAGCACCCGAAAAGGCGATTGGCGGTTTTCTGCGCGGCGCAGGTTTGAAATCGATCGACGACGCCGAAGTTGTCTCCGATCCGAAAAAGGGCGACTTCTACGTCGCGAGAATTGACAAGCCCGGCCGCGCGGCCCCCGAAATCATCGCTGAAGTCGTGCCCGATGTTGCCGCCAAATTCCCGTGGCCGAAATCGATGCGCTGGGGCACCGGTGACTTCCAATGGGTGCGCCCTCTGCAGTCGGTACTGTGCATCTTCGATGGCGAAGTCGTCCCATTCGAAATTGCCGGTATCAAGTCCGGCAATGAAACGCGCGGCCACCGCTTCCACGGTAAGGTGCCGTTCGCAGTTAACGATTTCGAAGACTATGGCCGCAAGCTGCTGGCCGCCAAGGTATTGCTGCCGTCCTCCGAGCGCGCAGCGGCAATCGCAGAAGATGCCAGTGAACTTGCAAAAGCGGCCAAGCTCGAACTCGTGGAGGACGAAGCCCTCACCAACGAAAATGCCGGCCTGACAGAGTGGCCGGTCGTCCACATGGGCACCTTCGAAAAGGAATTCCTCGAAGTACCACCTGAGTGCCTCATCACGTCGATGAAGGCGCACCAGAAGTGCTTCTCTCTGCGTAATCCCGAAACGCAGCAACTCGCGAACCGTTTCGTTCTCGTCTCGAACCTGATCGCAGAAGACGACGGCAAGCAGATCATCGCAGGCAATGAGAAGGTCATCCGCGCGCGGCTGTCGGATGCGAAGTTTTTCTGGGACCAGGACCTCAAGCGTACACTTGATGAAATGGAATCCGATCTCGAAGGCATCACCTTCCACGCCAAGCTCGGCAGTCAGAAAGACCGCGTCGAGCGTATCGCGGAGTTGGCCTTCCAGATCGCAGGCGCCGTTGACGCAGACCCTGAAGACGCCCGCCGTGCAGCGCAGCTTTGCAAGGCCGATCTTGTGTCCCAAATGGTTGGTGAGTTCCCAGAGCTTCAAGGGCTGATGGGTCGCTATTACGCCATGAAAGGCGGCACCAAGACGGACATCGCCCGCGCCATCGAGTTGCACTACAAGCCTAAAGGCCCGTCCGATACGGTGCCGCTGGCAGAAGACGGCGATCAGGTCGCGATTGCCGTCGCGCTCGCCGACAAGCTCGACACCCTCGTCGGCTTTTGGGCCATTGACGAAAAACCGACCGGTTCCGGCGACCCCTACCAACTCCGCCGCGCGGCTTTGGGCGCGATCCGGATTCTATTGGAAAATGATCTGCGGCTTTCTGTGCAGAAAATGATCTCAAAGTCCTTGCCAACCCTTATTTCAGTGGGGCTCCCACCAAAAGGAACTGGGAGTATGCCCTATCAGTCAATGGCGGATTCATTTGACGCTGAACTGAGTCGTGGTCCTAGTCCCTCTTGGCTAGACGCACCATTCATTGAAATTTTGAACGCAGATGGGAAGATTACCGATGGGGAACATGCTGCGGATGTGCAAGCAGGCAACCTCATCCACTTGAGTGAAGCCGAACAAGGTCCAGCAACAAAGTGCTTCAGCCTCATCAAGCAAAGGCTAAGGGATCTTGACGGCATCCAGGCCACGCGCGATTTTGACGATATTCAATCAGGCGAAGCGATTGAGCCGAACTATCCCGAATTCCTACAACTGTATTGCAAAAGACTTACCGACGACCTCCTCGCCTTCTTCGCTGACCGACTCAAAGTCCACCTGCGCGACCAAGGCAAGCGTCACGACCTGATCGACGCGGTCTTTGCGCTTCCCGGCCAGGACGACATTGCGCTCATCGTCAAGCGTGTTGAGGCGCTTTCCGACTTCCTCGAAACCGACGACGGTGCAAACCTTCTGGCTGGCGTTAAACGTGCGACCAACATCCTCACCATCGAGGAAAAGAAGGATAAGAAAACCTACGACGGCGAACCCTCCGGTCCTCTCTTGAAGGAACCTGCCGAACGCGCACTCGCCGCCGCAATCGCCAAGGTGAAATTCGATACGGGTGCGGCGATCAACGTCGAAAACTTCGAAGGCGCAATGCGCGCACTCGCCGAGCTCCGGGAACCCGTCGATAAATTCTTCGATGACGTCACCGTCAATGCCGACGATAGCAACTTGCGCGAAAACCGCCTGAAGCTGCTCTCCGAAATCCGCGCCGCCACCCTCAACGTCGCAGATTTCTCGAAAATTTCTGGGTAGCGACAAAGTCACAGGTTTGCCGTGGGAACCACAGCTCCAGCCGCGAGTTGCCCTCAACGCCAAACGCCGCTTGGATTCTGCCGCAAATGCTGGGGGAACCGGCGACGACCCCCGGGGGACGACGATCATGACTGAAGACGAAAAGAACGAAGCCGAAGAATTGCTCGGTAATGAAGTCGAAGAGGTCGAGCGCGAGGATCAAAAGGATAAGAAGAAATTAGGCGGCGAACCCGTTCCCGTCGTCGTCAAGCACAACCGCCTACGCGCCGCCACCGTCTTCGACATCATTCGCCGCGAAGGTGACAAAGAACTCGTCCGCAAGTTCCACGCGCTGTTCTGGTCCGGCATC
>JAJFHK010000157.1 GCA_021775655.1 Filomicrobium sp.
TGCCTGACTATCTGGGACACGCCGACAACTTCACAGAAGCCAACCCACTCGTGACACCGCCACACATCGTTCCCGAATGGTACTTCTTGCCGTTCTACGCGATCCTGCGCGCGATCCCCGATAAGCTTGGTGGCGTCATTGCCATGTTCGCTTCGATTGCGATCCTGGCCTTCATTCCTTGGCTCGACCGCTCGCCTGTGCGTTCAACCAAGTACCGTCCCGTCTATAAGTGGTTCTTCTGGTTTTTCTTGTTCTCTTGTCTGGCACTTGGCTACCTCGGTTCGAAGCCAGCTGAAGGTGTTTACGTATTCTGGGCGCGCATCTTCACCGCATACTACTTCGCGCACTTCCTGATCGTGATGCCGGTTGTTGGCAGCATGGAAACGCCAACCAAGATGCCTGGCTCGATAACCGAAGCGGTCCTCGGCAAATCTACCGGCAAATCAGATGCCGACAGTGGTAGCGGCATTCCTGCCGGCGCAACTGCCGCCCCTGAAGATCGCTGAGCGAGAGGGAAATGACCATGACTGCAATTAGAACCGTCGCTCCCCTCCGTATGGCACTGGCTGCGATTGCCGGCATTGGCTGTGCTCAAGCACCTGCCCTGGCAGCCGGCGGCGAAGCCGCCCATATCGAGCGCCAGGAATGGAGTTTCGCCGGGGTCGGCGGCCAGTATGACCGCAATCAGTTGCGCCGTGGCTTCCAGGTGTACAAAGACGTCTGCGCGTCCTGCCACGCGATCGAACGCGTCAAGTTCCGCAACCTGGTGCAACCTGGTGGACCTCAGTTCGACGAAGAAGCCGTCAAGGCCCTTGCAGCCGGTTGGGACAACAAGATCACCGACGGCCCTAATGACGACGGAGAAATGTTTGAGCGCGAGCCCAAGCTCTCCGACAAGATCAAGGGACCCTATAAGAACGAGAAGGAAGCCCGCTCCATCCAGAACGGGGCTTATCCACCCGATCTTTCTTTGATGACCCGCGCCCGGGGAGTTCACACGGACGCGTCTTGGTACATTCACATACCAATGATGGCCCGCGACGTACTGACCGGATATGCCGAAGGCGGCGCCGATTATGTTTACGCCCTCCTGATTGGCTATGAGGAAGCCCCCGAAGGTTTCCATCTCGCCGAAGGCATGAACTACAACAAATACTTCCCTGGCAATCAGATCGCGATGGTCCCGCCGATTCCCGAGGGCGGCGCGGTTGAATATCTCGAAAATGCCGGCGCCAAATCGTCCAAGGAGCAGAACGCCAAGGACGTTACAGCCTTCCTTGCCTGGGCAGCGGACCCATCGCTCAACGAGCGCAAGCAGCTTGGCTGGACTGTGATGTTTTACCTGCTTATCACGACGCTCCTGCTTTACTTCGCCAAGAAGAAAATTTGGACACGCGTAAAGCACTGAGCCAACTCGTGCGTTTTACAACAGGTGCTCTCGAAAGGCCTCGCTTGCGGGGCCTTTCGTTTGCTTACGACCACGGAAAATCGCTCCTGTCGGGCTTGACCCAGCCGTCCTGGGGCGGCAATCGGTAATCGGCACCGCAACTTCGATGCCCAGGCGTCACGCCAATTTCGACCACGGAGACAGCAGTATGACGAATACGGTCCTCGGCATCATGGGTGGCAGCGGCTTCTATGACCTGCCCGGCATGGCAAATGCGGAATGGCGCCATATCGAGAGCCCTTGGGGCAAGCCATCCGATGACATCCTCTTCGCCGAGATCGATGGTTTGCCGGTCCGCTTCCTGCCTCGACATGGACGCGGCCACAAGGTTCCGCCATCGGCGATCAACTTCCGCGCCAATATCGATGTCATGAAGCGCGCAGGCGTAACCGACCTCCTCTCGATTTCCGCCTGCGGGTCACTCAAGGAGGAATTACCCCCCGGCCACTTCGTCATCGTGGATCAGTTTATCGACCGCACATTCGAGCGCGAGAAGAGCTTCTTCGGCGCCGGTTGCGTCGCTCATGTTTCGGTCGCCGATCCGATCAGTCCTCTACTTGCCGATGCCCTCGAAGTTGCTGCCAAGGCCGAAAGAGTTTCCGTTTCCCGTGGCGGCACCTATCTCGTGATGGAAGGCCCACAGTTCTCAACGCGAGCCGAGAGCGAACTCTACCGCTCCTGGGGATGCGCCGTGATTGGCATGACCAACATGCCCGAAGCCAAGCTCGCTCGCGAAGCGGAGATCTGTTACGCGACCCTCGCCATGGTTACCGATTACGACTGCTGGCACGCGGAACACGATGACGTCGACGTCGCGTCCGTCATCGTCATCATGCGGGACAACACCGCGAAGGCGCAGCAGCTCGTTGCAAATCTCGCCCGCAATTTCCCCAAAGAACACCCCATCTGCCCAATCGGCTCCGACAAAGCCCTCGACGTTGCCATCATCACTCCGCCCGAAGCACGCGATCCCGCCCTGCTGGCCAAACTCGACGCCATAGCTGGCCGTGTATTGGGATGATGGAAAGCCGATGAACGCCAAGAGCACTTCCGGTACTCCTCTCGCCGTTCGTGCGATGGATCTATCTCCGCGTAGCAAGCCCTCAAGCTACCCCGAACCTTTCGCGTCCCGGATGACGAAGCGAGAGAAGCGTGCGCTTGGCGAAGCGTTCGGTTTATCCAACTTCGGTGTAAATTTGACCAGGCTCGCTCCGGGCGGTGAATCCGCCCTCCTGCACTGTCACACTAAACAAGAAGAATTCGTGTACATTCTTGAGGGCGCGCCGACTCTTGTCACCGACAAGGGTGAGGCTGATCTCGAACCGGGAATGTGCGCCGGTTTCCCAGCGCAGGGCTTGGCGCATCAACTTGTCAACCGCACCAAAACAGATGTCGTGTACCTCGAAATCGGCGATCGTTCGAGTGGAGATCAAGGCAGTTACCCAAACGACGATATCGCCGCCACGCTTGGTCCCGACGGAAACTGGAAATTCACACACAAAGACGGAAGTCCGTACTAGCTCCAGATCAGTCGCCGTTCTTGGACACGTCCAGCGAGTTGAAGCACGCAATGGCACTTGACATTAGTTCAATGATCCTTGAAATGATGAAATCATGGATCAGCGTTCGGCTGTAACGGCCCTTTCCGCACTCGCCCACGACAACCGTCTTTCCATCTTCCGTCAGCTCGTGAAATGCGGGCCTTCTGGGATGACGGCAGGCAACATCGCACGTGACGTTGGTATCGGCGCCACAGCGCTGTCGTTCCACCTGAAAGAGTTGGCAAATGCAGGCCTCGTCCATTCCTGGCGCGACGGCCGTTACGTCCGCTATTCTATTGAAGTCGAGGGCATGCGTGAGCTGTTGAGCTTTCTCACCGAGGATTGCTGCAACGGCCAGCCGGAACTCTGCGGCACGACGATAAAGCGCGCGCAATCCGTATGCAGCCTGCAGGTAAGAGACAACTGACCTGAGAACATGCAGTCAACATCCTGTGCCGCAATCCCCACCATCATCTCCATTCCAAGTACCGGGTCCGCACGACGAGGCGACAATGTCTACATTCGAACGATATCTCACAATTTGGGTCGCCGCCTGCATCGTGCTCGGCATTACTCTCGGTTATTTCCTGCCGAACGTCTTTCAAGCTATCGGATCTGCTGAAATAGCCAGCGTCAACCTCCCTGTGGCCATCCTGATTTGGTTGATGATCATTCCGATGCTTATCCGGATCGACCTGGGCGCAATGTCTGGTGTGACACAGCACTGGCGGGGTATCTCCATCACGCTCGTCGCCAATTGGCTTATCAAGCCCTTTTCGATGGCCATCCTCGGCTGGTTCTTCATTGGCTGGCTATTCCGCCCACTGCTTCCCGAGGGGCAAATCGACAGCTATATCGCCGGGCTTATCCTTCTTGGCGCAGCACCCTGCACCGCCATGGTTTTCGTCTGGAGCAACCTGACCAAAGGCGAACCACACTTCACTCTCAGCCAGGTTGCCTTGAATGACCTCATCATGGTCTTTGCATTCGCACCGATCGTCGGCCTGCTGCTCGGTCTCTCCGCGATTGTCGTGCCGTGGGATACCCTTGTCCTCTCCGTCATCCTCTACATCGTCGTTCCTGTCTTTATCGCCCAGATTGTCCGCCGTCGTACCTTGGCATCCTGTGGGCAGCTTGGCCTCGATCAGATCTTGCAACGATTGCAGCCGGTCTCGATCATTTCCTTGCTGACGACGCTGGTCCTGTTATTTGCCTTCCAAGGCGATCAGATTCTTGCCCAACCGCAAATCATCATCCTGCTCGCAGTACCGATTCTGATTCAAACCTATTTCATTTTCGGATTTGGATATTTCCTCAATCGAGTCGCTGGGGAGGCTCACTGCATTGCCGCGCCGTCTGCATTAATTGGGGCGAGCAATTTTTTTGAACTTGCAGTCGCCGCCGCCATCAGCCTCTTTGGGTTCAAATCCGGTGCCGCACTTGCCACCGTCGTAGGCGTATTGATCGAGGTGCCCGTAATGCTATCGCTTGTAAAATTCGTGAACGCGAGCCGAGGCTGGTATGAAAAAAGAAGTGACGTTCAACGCCGCGACTCACTTATGAAGCCACGAGGCTGACTCATGGATGCCACCATCTATCACAACCCAAAGTGCGGAACGTCTCGCAACACACTCGCGATGATGCAGCAAGCCGGTCTCGTACCCACTGTCATCGAGTATCTCAAAGCCCCCCCGACGCGAGATCGCCTTGTCGAACTCATCGCAATGATCGGTTTGCCTGTACGCGAAATCATGCGCCGCAAAGGCACACCCTATGACGAACTCGGACTGGACGATCCAAAGTGGTCGGATGATGACCTCGTCGATTTCATGATCAAACACCCAATCCTGATCAACCGGCCGATCGTCGTCGTCGATGCTAAAGCAAGACTTTGCCGCCCCTCAGAAACTCTGTTTGAACTCATCACAAATCCCGGGATCAATACGTTCACCAAGGAGGACGGCGAGGTAGTGAAGGCACCGAAAAGCCATGACGGTCAAAGTGGATAGGTGCTTCCACTCAACACCCAGACGAAAACCGCTCTGTGAACAACGTCCAAATTCGCCTTTCACTGGACACCCTGTTCGATTGTGGTAGCCCGGGCTGCACTTGGACGGAGCAGCAGCCTCCACCAATAATTTCCGGGAAGTCACGCAGACGCCGCCCGGCAGGCGGCACATTTGATCGTTTGGGGGGGCACAAAAATGCTGGGCTATCTCGTACTCATCGCATTGCAGATCGTTGTTGGGTGGTTCGGCAAAGACATGATTGCCGCCCAGATCCCCAACCAAGGCGCGCTAATCGACGGCATCGTGGATGCGGCGTGCTTTGCCGTTATCGTTTGGCTGGTCGGCCTAATTGGCTCCTTGGTGCTGAAGTCTGTCCGCAGGCCTGGAGCACCAACGCTGTTATCCGCGCTTGTCGGCGCATTGATTGGCGCAGCCATAATACTATTTCTGCCTGACGTTCTGAAAGCCCTGCCTGGACAGGTCAATCCTGGCTTCATACCTCTTGCCGGAGCTATCCTTGGCTATTTGGTGCGCCGCTGAGTCTGAGAATTCGGCGGGGTTACCTAACTTGCAATCACCATTCAAAAAACAAGCAGCGTGAGATTCCTCTCTCGCTGCTTTTTAGCTGGGTGCAGGGGGCCGGATATTGGCCAGGGGGCCGTTACATCCGGCAGGCGCGCCCTTCTTAAAGGGCACCGAGAACAATGGCGACGAGAAAACCAAAAGAAATCATCGCTGCGAGTGCCGTGATCTGTGTCTCTAAGGTCATGTTCG
>JAJFHK010000158.1 GCA_021775655.1 Filomicrobium sp.
GCGAATGTCGTGTAGGGCAGGACGGCAATTGCGGCTGATAGACAAATCGACGCGATTAGGATGCGGATCACGGTAGTAACCTCGAACTCATTTACGACTGGAACTCGGACCGGAAGCGGCGTGCTTCCGATGCCTTGAGAAATAAGAGTCGGATCGAGGTTAGTTTTTGGTTAACGCTGGCATAGAGCCTGTTCAACTCCAGCGGCGATTCGACCACATCCATTGCTCAGGGGCATCGCGGATCCAGTCTTCGAATTGGGCTTGCATTTCCTTCATTACCCACTGGATGTCGGCCGATTGGTTCGAAGATCTGGGAACGCGCAACTCGCGGAGTTCGATTTTGAACCTGCTGGACGTCCCGATGCGCTTGCACCGTGAGAGCCAGATCCGCGCGCCGACACGGCGGGCGACCATCGCACCGATTGCCTGGGTGCGCGCGGGTTCGCCAAAAAAGGGGATTGGTATCCCGGTTCGGTCATAGAGATCACAGACCATCCCCAGGCGCCCGCCCCGGCGCACGAAATCCGTAATGACCCGGGCAGTCTTGCGGTCATCTCCATGGTCGCCGACTTTGCCGCGACCGAAGAGACCGCCGGGATAAAGATCTTTTCGTTGATCGCGAAGGTACTGATCGACATACGGATTAGTCACGGAGCGGTAGATTGCGGCTGGATTTGCACCCGCGTAAGTCAAGGGCCAGATGGCCAGTTCCCAATTACCCATGTGCAGAGAGATTCCGACGGCGGGCCCGAGTTTGCTTCGATACCGCTCGAACATGTCGGCCGGGTGGATAGATATGCGGCTAGGATCGTTGACGATGATGTCCAGCTGCATCGTTTCTGCCATGACGCGGCCGAGATTTTCCCAATGGCGGTGACGGATCTTTATGAGTTCGTCGGTCGGTTTGTCAGGGAAGGCCTGGCGCAGATTATCCATAGCGCGCCGATGGCGTTTCGGATTGAGAATCGGGGCCAGTTTTGCCCACGTCCAAGCAGAGATGGATGTCGCCGTTTCCAAGGGTACTAGGCGCACTGTCGCGACGACGGCGCGCAGGAAATAATATTCCAGCCGGTATTGGAGATCGCGAAGGCGCGAAGCTGTCGTCATGCTTTGCTTTTTTTGGAGTTTAGGGCTGCAAGGAATTCTAGTTCTTGGGCCTCTCGGGCGCGGGTTAGGTTTAGCGCTGAAGCCTTTACAGTGTGATTTGGCAGGCCGCAAATCGCTGTGGTGCGAGAAGCGGGGAAATCCACGATGTATTGCTATTGCGGATGGCGAACTTTTGTTTGGCCGTTACTCGGCGCGAGGCTGCATCAATACGGGCAGCGGCGATGCCGGGGCCATCCCGAGCCGCATCAATCTGCGGCGCAGGGGCGCAAAAGAATTGATGATGTGAAGCCCCGCACCGCGCGCCAGCTGAACAAGAATCAGATCGGATTGAAGGGCCCCATTTAATGAACCGACGGCGAAGCCTCGTTGGTGGGCGTCAGCCATACGAGCACTTTCGAATGCCTTGAGGCATTCGTCTGATCCCGGATCGGTTCCGGTGCGCTGGGCATCGGCTGTTTTCTCAGCAATCACAGCGACATCTCGCAATGACAAATTTAGTCCCTGGGCGCCGATCGGCGGCATAGCATGGGCGGCTTCACCAATCAGTGCGATCCGCCGGTTTGCCATCGAGCGGGCGGTCATGTGTGACAGAGGAAAAAGACTTCGAGGCCCAACTTCTGTAACCATCCCCAGTAGGCCGAGCAGGTTCCGTTCAAGAGTTCGGGAGAACGCTGCATTGTCCAAGGTGCCCAGTCGCCTAGCGACTTCGGGGCGTTCAACCCAGACGAGGCTCGACTGTCGACCTGGCATGGGGACGACTGTCATAGGGCCGGCACGCCGGTGGAATTCCGAGGAAACAAAGCGATGATCGCGAACATGCGTGAATGCGCATGCAACCGCAGTCTGGTCGCAGGGTGTTTCGTGACTTGAAATGCCAGCCGCTTGCCGGGCGAGAGAATTACGCCCGTCTGCGGCTACGACCAGTTTCGCGTCGACGGTCGCTCCTTCAGCAAGTCCGAGAACGACAGCGTCATGGCGGTGCGTGAAATGGCGCACTCCTTCACTTTCGCATATGCAGACCAATTGTGCGCGCTCAGCCGCACCGCGGAGCGCTGCAATCAGTGGGCCCTGTGGGACGTTATAACCGAAGGCCGGTTGGCCGATCTCTTCGCTTTCAAAGGTTATCTCCGGTGCACGGAAGATGCTGCGGGTATCGTCAATCAACCGGATCGAGCGGAGTGGGGTGCATTCTGCAGCGAGTTCCTCCCAGACCCCCAGATGTTGCAGGAGCTGGATTGATGGATTGAAAAGGGCAGCCGTGCTGGTATCAGGCCTGTCGCCTGCAGGACGATGCGGAGCGGCGATGATGGTTTTGGCAACGCCGCGCTCTGCGAGGGCGAGGGAAGCGCACAATCCTGCAGGTCCGGCCCCCACAACAACGACATCTTCCATTCCGGCTTCTGCTCCTGTCGACGAAAACATACGGGTGTGTTTTCCCCGCCTCAATTCGTGCGGGGGTGGGGCAATATCGTGGCGAAATGTGGAAAACGAAGCTATTTTTGTCCTGCAGCCGCGATCTGAGTGGCGCTCGCTTCCGTTGTCCAACTAATTTCCATCCGCTGCCGGAGTTAATTGCTTTCCTGTTGAAATTGCGGAGATTTCTCTTAGGGAAACGGCGAATGCTGCTGGATGATGCGGGTGGGCTGGAGTAGGCGTTGTGGCATGCAGGTCACGTCTGATTCGCGAATGAAGCAACAACCGCGTTTCGTGTTTACGGGAGGAGTACGGTTGGGCTAACTAACTCCAAGCCAGACTGTCTAGGACCGCTGGAGGTCGTAGATCAGGCTTGCGAAAGTAGTCTGATTTCGATTTGGTCCTCAATAAGTTTGGGTGCCAGCTGGGTAGTAAATAGGAGAAGTTCAGTATGTTCGGGGGACTCACTAAGTCGACCAGCATCTTCGCACTCGCTGCGGTTGCCGGTCTTGCGTTGGGCGGCGCTTCCGCCTCAGCAGCTGATCTGGGCGGCGATTGCTGCGCAGATCTCGAAGAACGTGTCGCCGAGCTCGAAGCCACTACGGCTCGCAAAGGCAACCGCAAGGTTTCGCTGACCGTCTACGGTCAGGTTAACTCCGCGGTCATGTTCTGGGACGCCGACGGCAATGGCGTCGACGAAAGCAACACCTACATTGTCGATCCGCAGACCTCGGGTACGCGCTTCGGCTTCAAAGGCAGCGCGAAGATTCGTGCGGGCTTGTCGGCTGGTTATCAGATTGAACTGCAGTATCAGTCGGCTGACGCCACCAGGGTTCGCGTCGACAGCGACGAAGGTGCTGACATTCCTGAGTTCCGTCAGGCTCACTGGTGGATTAAGGGTGAATTTGGTAAAGTTCGCCTTGGTCTAGCTGATACGGCAAGCTCGGGCATCGCGGAAATCAGCGTCGCCAACGAACTCATCGCAGACGGTATGTCGTCCTCACAGGCTGGTGGTGCAATCATCAGCGGTGACCTCGGCGGTCCGGCTATGAGCAACTTCGAAGGCAACCGTAAGAACGTTGTTCGTTACGATACGCCGACATTAGGTGGCTTCATCGCCAGCGCGGCCTGGGGTGAAGATGACTTCTGGGATGTCGCTCTGCGTTATGCAGGCGAACTGGGTGGCTTTAAGATCGCTGCTGGTATCGCATATAGCGAAGACACCGACGGCTCAAATGGTGTCCTGGCTGACGGGACGACCGATGTCCTCAACGGTGGTCTGTCCATCAAGCACGTTGGTAGTGGTCTGTTCGCTTCGGCATCTGCTGGTATGCGCGACCGGTTCAGCCTTGCGGATGAAGATGAGTTCTATCACGTCACAGCAGGTATCGAGCAGAAATGGTCGTCGCTTGGTAAGTCCACGCTCTTCGGTATGACCGGTGAGTTCGACTGGGGTGATGACTCAACCGCTCAATACTACGGTGGTGGTTTCGTGCAGAAGATCAACGCAGCTGCGATGGACCTCTACATCTCCTACCGTCACTATGATATCGACGACGGTGCCGGTATTGAATCGGACTTCGACGTGGTCGTAGGCGGTGGTCGCGTCAAGTTCTGATGTGAACGCCTAACACACCTAAAGTTATCGAAGGGCCGCTCAATCCGAGCGGCCCTTTCTCGTTTTTTGATCGGTATTAGGTGGAATCAGAGGAGCATCTTTCAAGATTGTCTTCCGCCCCTCGCTGTCTGGGGTGTTCGAATGATTCGAAATTTCGGACACCGGAAGACGCTCAAGAGAGTGCTTTGGCATCGTTGTAGAGGGACTCAAGCGACCGATTGGTGCTGAAAGGCCGTCATCAGGGTGGTTTTTGTGGCGCTCCAGCAACTCTTAGGTCGTAAACCTGGGTGAATCTCCCACAGGCTATTTGCGTGGTTGGGTCCGTGGGGCTAGCTTCACCTCGACGCCGCGAGTCGGAATGTCCACTCGGCGGCAGCACCTTCGGGTGTCAGTTTCAGAATAGTTCCCTTGTTTGTGTTGGTTGTGTGCGGTGTAGGTGCCTTCGGCCTGGCTGTTATTTGCGCTTGCGCGAACTGCCTAAGTCGAGCGCCCCGTGACCGGCTGTGCGCGCTGTGCGTTGCTCCGGCTCTAACGATGTCAAACTGACCAAGGATTTTGGGGGACTTATGAATAGAATCTCTCTGGTCGCCATGATGGCAGTAGCTGGGCTGTTCTCGACGAACGCGCTGGCAGCTGACCTCGGTGGCGATTGCTGCGCCGATCTGGAAGAACGGGTCGCAGAACTCGAAGCTACCACTGCTCGTAAGGGCAACCGCAAGGTTTCACTGACCATTTACGGTCAGGTCAATACGGGTGTCATGATCTGGGACGCCGACGGGCTCGTCAACGAGAGCAACGTCTATGTCGTCGATCCACAGACATCGGGTACGCGCTTTGGCTTTAAGGGCAAAGCATCGATCAACTCCGAGTGGTCGGCCGGTTATCAAATCGAACTTCAGTGGCAGCAGGCCGACATCCAGCGTGTTACGCCAGATAGCGATGAGGGTCCGGACCTTCCTGAATTCCGTCAGGCTCACTGGTGGTTGAAGAGCAAGCGGCTTGGTAAGATCCGCGTTGGTCAAGCTGACTTCGCTAACTCTGGTATCGCTGAAATCAGTGTCGCCAACGAGCTTATCGCAGACGCAATGACCTCGTCGCAGTCTGGTCTTCGGATCATTCGTCCGACGGTTGGTGCCCTCGGGAACTTCGGCGCAAACTTCGAAAACAACCGCGGTAACGTAGTTCGCTACGATACTCCGACGTATGCTGGTTTTGTATTTAGCGCAGCATGGGGTGAGGATGACATCTGGGATGTCGCTTTGCGCTATGCAGGCGAGTTCCGTGGCATCAAGCTGGCCGCAGGTATCGCTTATTCGGAAAATACAGATGCTTCAAATGGCATCGGCCCGGACCGGACGGTCGAATACGTAAACGGTGGTCTTTCGGTCAAGCATATGGCGACGGGGTTGTTCGCTACGACGGCAGCCGGTCAGCGGGACGATCCGTTCGC
>JAJFHK010000159.1 GCA_021775655.1 Filomicrobium sp.
GGCTGTCGACGTCAAAGCTGACCTGACGGCCTTCAAATGCCCGAACCTGTTCGTTGTCGGATATGGCATGGACATGAGCTATCGCTTCCGGGAGCTGCCTTTCGTGGGCCGAGTTGTGAGCGCGTTGTGAAGATCGCTACGTTCTAAGCGGTCCGCTCGAAAACTGATGCAGAACGGGGGGCGCTTTCATGGAGATATTGCTTGCCGACGACGACGACAGCACGCGCGAACTGGTCCGGCGTACGCTACTCACGGAGGGTCATAACGTGATCGACGTGAGTGACGGAACCGCCGCCGCAGACGAGCTTCGTTCTGGTGCTCGCAGGTTCGATTTACTAATCGCCGACGTTGACATGCCCGGACTTGACGGCATCTCCGTTGCCAAACAGGCTCGCGTGGTTTCCACGAATATTGCGGTGATCCTTATCTCCGCCCACGAGGCTCAGCTCGGTCGTGCTTCAGAGATTGCCGGACCCAAAGTTGAAACGCTGTCAAAGCCTTTCCCGCTCGACTCGCTACGCGCTGCCGTCACCAAAGTTGGCGGCTAACAGTTACGAATTTCTGTTGAATAGCGAGCTTCTCAGGAGCGTGCGGTTTCCCCGAGTATGAGCACCGAAAGTAGGCGCCCAAAAAAGGGCTCCATCTATCCCCCGGTCACACTCATGTGCCGCGAGACCGCAGGAGCCTGGCTGCGCCGGTCGATGACAAAATCGTGGCCCTTCGGTTTGCGCCCGATGGCCTCATCAATTGCTGAGTTCAATGCACGATCATCATCGGATGCACGCAACGCCGAGCGTAGGTCGGCGGCGTCATCCTGACCAAGACACATATAGAGTGTGCCTGTGCACGTCAGCCGCACGCGGTTGCAGCTTTCGCAGAAGTTGTGCGTTAGCGGAGTGATAAATCCGAGTCGTCCGCCCGTCTCCGAGATCTCGTAGTAGCGCGCAGGCCCACCAGAATTGTAAGGAATGTCCTTGAGCGTCCACCGTTCCATGAGGTCTGCGCGGACTTGCGAAAGCGGCAGGTATTGATCAGTCCTGTCGCCTTCAATATCGCCCATCGGCATTGTCTCGATGAGTGTAAGGTCCGCTCCGCGTCCATGTGCGAAACGAATGAGTTCGTCGATCTCTTGATCGTTGACGCCCTTTAGCGCGACGGCGTTGATCTTGATTTTCAATCCCGCACGTTCGGCTGCCGTAATACCGTTCAGTACGTTTTCCAGATCGCCCCAGCGCGTAATTTCCTTAAATTTCGTCGGGCTGAGCGTGTCCAGTGAAACGTTGATGCGTCGTACGCCGAAGGCGTAAAGATCTCCCGACATGCGATGCAAAAGGCTGCCGTTTGTGGTCAGAGTCAGTTCATCAAGCGTACCTTCTTCCAGGTGCCGCCCAAGCGCCTTGAAGAGCCACATGACATTCTTGCGCACAAGCGGTTCGCCGCCCGTTATCCGCAGTTTCCTGACGCCTTTGCGTACGAATGCAGAGCACGTGCGGTCGAGTTCTTCGAGCGTCAACAGGTCTTTCTTAGGAAGGAAGGTCATGTGTTCCGACATGCAGTAAACGCATCTGAAATCACAGCGATCCGTCACTGAGACCCGTAAATAGGTTACGTGACGGCCGAATGGATCGATCATGGAAGCTTGGTCTGAAAGAGTCGCGAGCGTAGTCATACCGATCCTTGGAAAAAACACGTCGTCCAGTCGGGAGAGTTCCGGATTTGATACCGGCCGTTTACTGGTATTGCACGCCCCACCAGTCGACAACCAGATTCACTCCGACCAATAGAGACCCGTCCACGTTTGTGTGACAAGTGACGACTTTTGTGCGTTGCAGCACAGAGCGACGGAGAAAATGTGCATAAGTAAGCAAAATTTACATGTGGCGATAGTTTAAGAAATTAGAAACGAGAAAAAGCATTGCATTGCATTTCGCATCGCGAGATCAGAAAAACTAATGCATACAATTTTGATCATCCAACTCGTTTCAGCTCTTGTGCCCTGGCGAATTATTCGGCAACCTGCAACCAATTAACTAATAGCCACGCCCTGACAAAATTTCACGGGGACGATGGGTTCGGAGAGGAGCCGATGGTGCGTTCAAGTTCTACGCACGTCACCACACAGGCTAGTAGTTCGCTGGAGCTCGCCCCGGAAGACTTCCTGCGTGCCCAGCTCTATCAATTGATTGCAACACCGTTTTCGGCACCGCCCAGCTCCGAAATTCTTCAGGCATACGCTGCAATCGACGGCGATAACAGTCGGCTAGGCCAAGCCTTGACAGCGTGCGCCGATGCTGCCGGTCGCGCATCACCTGAAGCCGAAGACGACGCCTTCCACGAACTTTTTGTTGGCATCGGCAGTGGAGTGCTCGTGCCCTTCGGTTCCTACTACCTGACTGGCTTCCTGCATGAGAAGCCACTCGCCAAACTGCGCAACGACATGGCAGCCCTTGGCGTCGAGCATAACCCTGACGTCAAGGAGCCCGAAGACCACATCGCTTCCGTAATGGAGGTGATGGCGGGCTTAATCGAGGCACGCTACGGGCCAGCAGCCTCGTTGGCGGAGCAAAAGAAGTTCTACGATGCCCATGTCAGTTCCTGGGCACCACACTTTTTCAAGGATCTTTCCGAGACGGAGCAGTCGGCATTCTATGCAGCTGTTGGCGTTCTGGGATCGGTTTTCATGGAAATCGAAGCGCAAGCTTTCGAGTACGTTTAGACGCAAACATTCGGTTTTCGGTCCGGCCTTGAACCGGCCCCGGCGACCCGAACGAGGAGGAAAAGCGAATGAAGAAGGACAAGGCAAAAGCTGAGACCGACCGGCGCAGTTTCCTGAAACTGGCTGGAGCGGGTGTCGTGGGTACCGGGGCGGTCGCAGCCTCCACTATTGTGCCTGCAGAAGCCAAAACGGACACACCTGCAGACGGTGATGGCTACCGCGAAACCGAGCATGTGCGCCGCTATTACGAGCTGGCAAAGTTCATGTAATCGAAAGCGCGCAATCCAGGCCACGGTCCGCTTCGAGCGGCAGGCCTCGCGAGGGCGCTCAGGAGAAAAATCGATGCTCAAAAAGAAATCAAGCGGTAGTGCCAAGTCGGGCCATCTGGCCACGGCACTTTCCGAAAGGTCACCTTCAGGCGTCGTCGACCGGCGCGCATTCTTGCGCAATTCCGGGTTGGCCGCAGGTGGTGTCGCTGCTGCGACTGTTATGGCTCCAGGACGTGTTCAGAAGGCTGAGGCGGCGGCTGGCAAAGCCGGCGGCAAAGTCGAGATCAAGAAATCCGTTTGTACGCACTGTTCGGTTGGTTGCACGGTGCTGGCTGAAGTTTCCAACGGCGTCTGGGTCGGCCAGGAGCCAGGTTGGGACAGCCCATTCAACCTTGGTGCTCACTGTGCCAAAGGCGCTGCCGTCCGTGAGCATGCACACGGTGCACGTCGTCTAAAAAATCCGATGAAGTTGGTCGGCGGAAAATGGAAAAAACTTTCCTGGGACGACGCCATCAACGAAGTCGGCGA
>JAJFHK010000160.1 GCA_021775655.1 Filomicrobium sp.
GAGTACGGTCCATACCGGTCCGAAAAGCCAATTCGGCGGAGTCCACTCCGGCTTATTCAGCCCCTCGTACCATTCACCCGGTGTGAACGCTCCCGCAAACGACGCAACCAACGTCGTAAGGATCAGGAAAATGATAAGAGAAATGTATCTCCGCATGATGATTCCGAACGTATTGCGCCGCCCCGTAGATTACGCGGGCAATCGCTAGGCCCACCCGTTAGTCCACGACACCCGCATTCGCCGATGCACTTGTGGAGATCCCGGCCAAGGCACCCAAAACTTCTTCGACATTATCGTAAACCCAGAAATGGCCGCAATCTTCAAGACCTACGAGCCGGCAATTGGGGATGAGTCCTGAAAGCCACACAGAAACAGACTCCGGAACGATTCTGTCGGATGTGCCTTGCCACACAAATGCAGGCGCTGTGATTGCCTCAAACGCGACCTGCCACGGCTTTGAGAAAACCGCCAGGTCAGCCAACCCGCCGGCTACGTCCTGGCGCAAGGCTTCCAGCGTCATAGCTATTAGGCTTTCTTGAACATGCGGCTGTTCAAGCACCTTGCGATCAGACGCACTTAGGCTAAGTGCGAAGAGTCGCGCGAAAAGATGCGGCGCCGCCTTAAAAACGCGCGCACTGAGACCTGCCTGAACTGATAGAACGCCATGTAATTTTGGCAGATCGAGAAATAAGATGCGGTGTCCTCGCGACATCTTTTTGTGCTCATCGCCAATCAGCCCGGACTTTTTTGCCGCCTCATACTCCGCCACCGGACCCAGCGGACTAACAAGCCCCAGCCCCGTGATCCGATTGCCTAGTTTTGCTGCAAGAGCCACGGCATAGGGCCCGCCACCGGATACGCCAAGCACGGCAAATTTCTCAAGCGACAGCGCATCTGCAATTAACTCCAGATCATCGACGCGCGCCGAAAGGGTCGGTGTATCATCTTTGGGAGTGAGACCGTAACCTGGGCGGTCCGGGCAATAGAGCGTCAAACCCAACTTCTTGGCCGGGCCATCGGTAACGTCGAACATAATTCGTGAGGCGGGTGCACCGTGGAGCGCCAGCACCGGATATCCGTCGACCGCCCCGAATTTGGCAAGTCCGACGCGGCGTCCATCGGCCATTTCGATCACATCGGACATCCCTCAATCGCTCTGCCGTCCGAGAACCGCGATAAAGAAGCCGTCCGTGCCATGCGAGGCAGGCGTGAGCAGCAAGGTGTCCGTCGCCCCATCGGCGGAAGCAGGCATTTCACCCCCAATCTGATTCTCCCAGTGCGCTGCGATTGGCGAGAGCTGAAATTCGGAATGAGCCTCCATGAATGATTTTACCTGATCGCCGTTCTCTTCACTCAACACCGAGCAGGTAACATAAACGAGCCGCCCTCCCGGCTTCACCATCGGTGCCGCGGATGCCAGAACTTGACGCTGTTCTTCCAGCCGCAGTTCCACCGATTCCGGCTTAAGGCGCCATTTCGCATCCGGCCGCCGCCGCCAAGTTCCCGATCCCGTACAAGGTGCATCCACAAATACCAGATCGAACCGGCCAGCTAGATTGACGAGTTCCGCCTCATCACCAGCTTCCATGACCTGGACATTGCGAACACCTGCCCGCTTTAAGCGTTCGAAGATCGGCCTCAGCTGGCTGCGCGAGGAGTCGTATGCGTAGACCTGCCCTGTATTTTGCATGCCCGCGGCCATGGCCAATGTCTTGCCCCCTGCCCCGGCACACAAATCAAGCACCTGCTCGCGCGGACCAGCTCCGGCAATCAACGCTGCCAACTGGCTGCCCTCGTCCTGCACCTCAAACCAGCCCTTGCCATGGGCGGTATCAGCTTCGACGTTTGGCGATTTGGCCGGCCCGACAGGTGCTGGCACGCGAACACCGATCGGTGACCAGGGAGTGACAACCGCTCCAAATTTTTCGAATGCCTTGAGAACTTTCTCCCGCGTGGCCTTGAGTGAGTTCACCCTGAGATCGACCGGGGCCCGGCAACTAAGCGCCCGGCCTTCTATAGCAGCACGCTTGCCAAAGGTGCGTTCGAATGAAGTGGCAATCCACTCCGGCAGATCACCCGCAATAGTCAACGGTGCATCGTCCGGGATACTGCGAGCTATCCCTTCAACCTCTTCAGAACTGAGCGGTGCAACTGCATACTCAGATCCATCAGCCGCCAACTGCAAGGCTTCACTCGTCAGGCCCAGCGCCTCACCCGCCGCAGCAAGCGCCAACGCGCGCGGGTCGTCAGCTCCCATCTTCCAGGCAAACGAATTCTTGTGGCGCAGCACATCGAAAACGATTGTGCCAATCGCCGCCCGATCCCCCGAACCAGCAAAGCGATGCGACCGCCCCCAATCAGCCAGCGCCGTTGAGGCCGGTCGGTGGTTGTCGGCAATGTCCTCCAGAACCTCGATTGCAGCTCTGATCCTCGCGCCCGGTCTCATCTTTTTCCTTGGAAGCCTGAGTTGATTCAAAAACCCGAATGAAAGAAGTGCAGTGCGATCATCGCCCAAAGACCGGCAACGGCCAGAACGCTTGCCAAATTCGCCACGGCCTGCCCCTTGCCACTATCCAGCCGAAGCCCACTCGCAACACCAATCGACTGGGCTAAAGCGAATAGGGTTGCAAAGATGAGTATGCGCACATCGACAATGCGCATCGCATAGGCGAATAGGCTTCCCGCATAAAACAGTACCGGCAGATCAAACTGTGCTCGATAGGTCGATGCAAGCCTGTCGCCAACGGCACCGGTCATCTGCCGGTGCCAATAAAATGCAGAAACAGCAAGTGTCAGGACAGCTTGTAGCAGCACCGGCACAATCATCAAGAACTGCGACACACGCATGAAAGCCTGTCCAAACGAAGTGCGCCAAACGCATCGAGCCCACCAGACAACTGTCTCGAAGTGGTCGCCTAACCTGCCCCGGGATAGTTGGGGCTCTCGCGAGTGATCGAAACACCGTGAGCATGGCTTTCGCGCATCGCCGCCGGAGAGATCCGTACGAATTTCGCCCGCTCACGTAACTCCGCCAAAGTTTCCGCACCGACGTACCCCATGCCGGCACGCAATCCGCCGACAAGTTGATGCAAAACACTGTCGACGGGGCCCTTGTAAGGCACCTGTCCCTCAATGCCTTCCTGCACCAGCTTGAGCGTATCACGGACTTCCGCCTGAAAATATCTATCATCCGACCCGAGAGCCATCGCACCCACCGAGCCCATGCCGCGGTACGACTTGTAGGTCCGGCCCTGGTATAGATAAGTTTCACCCGGCGCTTCATCCGTGCCGGCAAGAAGCGAACCGATCATGACACAGTCAGCACCTGCCGCCAGAGCTTTGACGACATCACCTGAAAACTTGATTCCGCCGTCGGCGATCACCGGAACGCCGTGCTTGTGAGCGGCATCCGCGCAATCAGAAATCGCCGTGAGCTGCGGCACGCCGACGCCTGCCACAATCCGA
>JAJFHK010000017.1 GCA_021775655.1 Filomicrobium sp.
GAAATTGCTACCAAGCTTTGGCAGCATCAGCGTGCACTCTCAATGCAGCGGCGAAGTTCATTCGAAAGTGATGCGAAGGAATTCTCGCAGCAGTCCGAACGCCTTGCCAAACAGATCGCCATACTGGAAGAGAATATTTCAACGCTTAAGCTGCGCGTACCGATCTACAACGAGATCGAGTTGATGAAGAAGGAGCTTTTCGAGCGCCAGCTGACATCACGCATCGAGTATCTGAAAGCTCAGGAACAGTCGCTTGCAGCACAAAGCGATGTGATAGCTAACCGGCGCACGCTGGCTGAAGCGACAACTGCGAAGGCCCGGATTGATGCCCAGCTAGGCAAGCTTGAGCGAGAGCGCAAGGATGCAATAGCCGATGAGCTGAATAAGGCCCAGCGCGACCAATTAGTTCTGCTTGCGCGACTCAAGGTGGAAAGCGCGCGTTCGAATCTCGCTGAGATCCGCTCACCGAAAGACGCAATCGTGCTTAAGCGCGCCGACCGCGCGGCTGGCTCGTTGATCCAAAAAGGCGACGAAATTCTAACCCTGATCCCACGTGATGGTGAGGCACTCGTTCGGCTCAGTATTCCGGCGAATGAAATTGCACGGGTGACCGGCCACTCAAAAATTCGCGTCAAGATCAATAGTCTACCGTTTCAACGGCATGGCCACCTCGACGGATCGATCACCGACGTCACAAGTGACGCCATTCTCAACGAAACTAGGTCTGACGACCCTGCGAACAACCTAATCTACATCGCGAATGCCAAGCTTGAGCCTGGTCAAAAGTTGAGACGTGTCCCGAAAGCGTTCCGGTTACTGCCAGGGATGCAGATCACGGCGGAAGTCATTGTCGGAAAGCGTCGGCTGTTATCGTATTTGACATATCCGCTTGAGCAAATTGGTGACAAAGCCCTGCGCGAGCCGACAATCGATTCTGGCAAATGATTTCCGTGGCAAAAATTGCCAACGTGCTCGACACGCACGTCGACAACATTCACGATCAATGGCTAGTACTCTGGAGAGGACTTAAAGCACTTGTTCTATGTGCGGGTCTTTCCTTGATGTTGTTGGAACCGGCAATGGCAGAACAGCCGAGAAAGCTTGCTCCATCCGATCTGGGTGCGGGTAAGACAATCGATCAAAGTATAACTTTAGAAGCGATTGAGAGCCTGTGGGGTTGTCCGACAAATCGTAAAAACGTCGAACCGATTCCAGGGGATCCAGGGCGGATTGTTGTCGTTTATGAATTTCCGGAGAAAAGGCTGCTTGCCGATTTTTCTGATACGCCTGCCATCCAACCAAACTTGGCTGACCAGCGGGGTGTGTCAGCAGTCGAGTTTCACTTCAACCTGGATGGGAGCCTGATTTTTGCGACCGAATGGAGTCCGCTGCGCGCTGTCGGGGGTGACTTAGTCAAAATTCATATCGTCAAAGGGCGCGGCCATTACCTGCCGGGATCTTGCGGTGATTGATAAGGACCTGCCTGCTGGTTCCATAGCTGAGCATAGATTCCCGGCATCTTGACCAGATCGGCATGCCGGCCGATCTGCATGCGCCGGCCGGCCTCGAGCGTGATGATCGCATCGGCGTCTTTTAGTAATGATAGCCGGTGCGACACCAAGATCAGCGTTCGTCCGCGCCTGATAAGTGGAAGCCGGTCCCTGACGCTTGCTTCGCTCTCCGGGTCGAGCGCACTGGTCGCTTCATCAAGGATGAGAATTGGACGACGCGCAACGATCGCGCGGGCCAAGCCGATCCGCTGGCGCTGTCCACCAGACAGGTTGGAGGCACCTTCTTCAAGCCAGGTATCGAAACGTTGCGGTAGATCTTCGATGAAATCCAGCGCTCCAGCTATATGAGCCGCCTCGCGGATCTCTTCCAACGAAGCCTGCGGTCTTGCCATGCGGATATTGGCGAGGACGGTCCCGTTGAATAGAAAAGTTTCTTGTAAAACGACACTGATCTGCCGGCGCAAGTGGTGGATATCAATGTCGAGCATGTTCTGCCCGCCAAAGAGCACGGCTCCTTGGTCGGGGGGGCAACCACCCAACAATAGCCGCGTCAGAGTCGTCTTGCCCGAGCCGCTTCTTCCAACAACCCCGATAAATTCTCCAGGCCGAATATCGAGTCTTAACCTTTCCAGCGCCGGAATTCCCGAACCCGGATAAGTATACGTGACATTGTCGATTGAGATGCTTCCGTCAATCACGGGCTGCAACAAATCCTGCCGGTCTTCTTGCTCCTTTGGCGCATTCATTACCTCACCCAGCATCTTCACCGATATGGCAGCTTCTTGTGCCTGATGAAGCAGACCTATCAGCTGCAAGAGAGGGCCGGTTACTCGCCCCGCCAACATTTGAAATGCTATCAAGGCGCCAACTGTCATGGAGCCGTCAATTACAAAGAGTGCCCCGACCACGACGATTGCAACCATCAAGGCTTGATCGACGAAGCCGATGAGCGTCTCGACGATGATCTGAAGCTTCTGCACCCGATGGCGCGCCTCAATTACGACCGCGCTCAGAATATTCCAGTCGGTGCGCAGGCCATCCTCCAGGGCCAACGACTTCACTGTGGACATACCTTGAAGGGATTCAACCAGCATGGCCTGTCGTGCACCTTCGGCGCGGTAGAGATCGAACAGGCGGCGGCGCAAGGGGAATAACAATGCCAGGATGGTCGTGAAGATGACCGACACGATTGCAAGCGTCATCCATGCAAGAAGCGAATTGTAGTAGAACAGCAGCGGCAGGACTATCAGGAGCACGGAGGAGTTGAGTAGCGTCCTCAATAGCTGGCCGGTGAGAAATTCGCGGATGGTTTCGGCCTGCTGCATGTGTTTGGTCAAAACACCCACAGAGCGCTGGTCGAAGTAGGTCTGTTTCAAGGAAAGCAGATGGTCGTACGTCTCAGGCAGAATGCGCGCATCAATCCGATTGGCAGCATGGAGGAGGATGCGGTCGCGCGTAAATTCGAATACTGCATTGAAGGCTATCGCCAGCATGACTCCGACCGACAACGCCACAAGCGTTTCAAACACATTGTGGACTAACACCCTGTCAACGACGACCTGAAAAAAAATGGGTGGTGCAAGCGCGAGAACATGAATCAACGCTGAAAGCATCACGACGTCGGCGAAGTATCGCTTGTTCTGAAAAATGTGTTTGAGGAACCATCCAATACCGTAAGCCGATTTTGGGTCACGTTGTTCGCCAAAACCGCGCCGCCATTCAGAAGTTCCTTCTGGTGCATGCGCAGCGGCTTTGTCTTCGGCTGATTCCTCACCGGGCTTTCCAGTTGTACTGCGTCGCGCGCCATCGAGCATTAGAACGACGCCTGACCACACGCGCTGGAATTCTTCGCGGGTGATCCAGATCTTGCGGGATACACCCTCGCAAAGGGGATCGAATACGAGGAGCTGTGTGGGGGCTTCAAGCGTGCTGCCCGAAGAACTGATAAGAACAACAAAATTTCCGTTGTTCAGTGAGGCGATCGCCGGTCCACGCGCCAATAGTTCGGAGATTTCGTCAATCGAGGGCGACATTGTCGCAAAGTCGACCCCAGCCGACCTCCCGATCGCAATCAACTCGTCAATGGTCTGCAACACGGGAGCAAAATAGCCATACCCACGTTCCTTGACGCGGGTAGATGTTTGCCTGCGCAATTTCGCATCAATGAGCGTTTCAAGGCTCGGGGCAGGAGAGCGCCGATTCTCCAGAACAAACTGGACGCACTCCAGCCCGGTATCTATTGCGAGCTTGTTTTGCTCCTTAACGCCACTCAAACCTCGACCCTTCTTCTAAATTGTTCGTCAACTATCTAGAATCAGACGCGAAATTCCAAGTTCATTTTAGTGCTAACCCGGCCGCCGGATACCGGCGGATGCTGGCAGGGATTGGAAATCGCCGCGATGAATGGCCTAACCTGGTTAACATTCGCAAATCCGTGGGACGGCTGGGGTCGACGCGCTTGATAAGGTCTTCGGTCAAATTGGCGGCGGATTGGTTGAGTTATTCGTACAGCCGAGCGCCGTCTCGAAAACGCCGTCTTGGGTGTAACCGAGTATAATTTGCACCGCATCGATGCGGGTGATGCCGGCCCGTTTCGCTTCAGCCGACTCGATCACGCCGGGTACGCAGTGGTAGTTGGTCATGAGGTACTTGTTGCTGACAAGAAAGCCCGTGCAGGGAAACGTTCGCGCGTTGGTCAGCATGTCGAGACGTCCTGCCGGCGGTGTCGGAAGAACAGCGAGTGAGGGTGCTAATTGCTGATCGGCTCGTTGTTGTAATTCCCGAAGCTTGCTTCGTAATCGGCGCTGCCGGCGATTTGGCGCTCTGAGAGGACAACATTGCCGAAGTCCTCAAGCGGGAATCCAGGGAGATCTGGCGCGAAAAGTGTCATGCTTTGGAAACCCAGTGCCAAGGCAATGCCTAAAATTACACGCATGAAATTCCTTTGACGTATTGAGATCCGTTGCGTCGACTACAACTACTCCACCTAATTGTCGATCACGACAAACTCCTCGGACTCTGAATTCGCGAAAATGCTGCACAGCCGACTTAGAGGCTGCTCATTCATGGCAGTTCGAATACGACCAACTGCCCTCCCAAACTTGTATGCTGCTGGAGATCAGCATTCGCACCAACCATACCCAAGCCATCTGTTGGGTTGGTCAATCCCGCTGCAAGTCCGATGCCGGCCCAACCACCAACTCCCGAGAGGATTGCGACATACTGTTTTCCATTCGCACCGTAGGTAATCGGATTACCAATTATGCCGGACGACACACGGTGAGAAAACAACTGGTTACCGTCGGTGGTGTCGAGGGCTTTGAAATATCCATCGAGGGTGCCGTAGAAGACGATATCGCCTGCAGTTACCAATGCCCCTGACCAAACAGCAAAATCTTCGGGTTTCGACCAGATGATCCGTCCTTGGGCTGCATCCCACGCAATAAAGTTTCCTCTCCCACCGTGACTATTTGGAGCAGGATACATCGATAGCGTAGCGCCGACATAGGGTTGACCTGAGGTATAGGACACACGGAATGGTTCAAAGTCCATGCACATATGATTTGTCGGGACATAGAAAACGCCAGTCTTTGGCGAATATGCCGCTGGACCCTGGTTCTTGGCTCCTGCGGAGGTCGGACAGATGTTTTTTGAGTTTACGTCTTCTCCATTCTTGTCGACAGAATTGCGCGAGACGACGTACGGACGGCCATAGTTGCGCTTGGAGGGATCCATTTCGTAACCGGTCGTCCAATTGACGGTCGGATCGAATTTCTCAGCGACCAGCAGCTCTCCGGATTTGCGATCAAGCGTAAAGGCCACACCATTCTTATCGAAGTGGACGAGCGCTTTGCGCAAACCTCCACCGATCTCAATGTCGGCGAGGATCATCTCGTTGACGCCATCATAGCTCCATTCGTCATGCGGCGTCATTTGATAGACCCACTTGGCGAGTCCCGTATCTGCATCGCGGGCAAAAATACTTGCGGCCCATTTATTGTCACCTGGACGCTGGGAAGGATTCCAGGTGGATGGATTGCCCGATCCATAATAGATCAGGTTTAGTTCTGGGTCGTAGGAAAACCAGCCCCAGGCTGTGCCGCCACCGATCTTCCACTGGTCACCTCTCCAAGAACGGAGTGATGAGTCGCGACCAACCGGCTTTCCAAGATTGGTGGTCCGCCTCGGGTCGAATTTCATGTCGGAATCAGGTCCGGCTGAATAGGCCCGCCACAGTCTCCTGCCGTCTCTTGCGGAGTATGCGGTGACATGACCCCGAAGGCCGAACTCCCCTCCGGAAATGCCGACGATCACCTTATCGCCGACCACCATTGGAGCGTTGGTCCCCGACTCTCCGCGACGCGGATCACCGTTCGCAACCCGCCACAACTGTTTTCCTGTGCGGGCATCAAGTGCCACCAGGTTTGTGTCCGCCTGATGCAGGAATATCGTTCCGTCGGCATATGCGAGCCCACGGTTGACTGTATCACAACACATCACGGGAATGACAGATGGATCCTGTCTGGGCGTATACTTCCAAACGACGCGTCCTTGGTTTTTCAAATCCAGGGCCATGACGTTATTCGGGAACGGCGTCACTATGTACATCATGCTGTCGACAACCAATGGTGCGCCTTCATGGCCGCGGAGAACGCCTGTTGAAACGCTCCAAGCAATCCTCAGACTTCCAACATTGCTGCGGTCGATCTGGTCCAAGTCGCTGTATCTGGTCTGCTGGTAATCTCCACCCGGGTGCAGCCATTCGGTGTCAGGAACAGCGGAACGCGTTGTTGCCGGGCCGGATGGATTTGATAGAGCCAGGTCCGCCACACGCGCGTTGTTCCTAGCCACTTCTTCATTGGTCAGCTCACGCAGGATTGGCGATACCTTTAATATCTCAGAAAACGGTACTGCGTAATTAATCGAATTCCGCTTGGACCCCGCATGGTGAAGTGCGATCACCGTCTTGCTGTCCGGATCAATCACCGGAGAGCCGGAGTTTCCAGGCAGCGTGTCGCAGGTGTGCCTGAGTCTGCCGTTGGATACGGCTGGCTTTCCACTCTTACACTGCTCTCGGCTAATTCTTTGCGCCTCACCGAGCGGGTGCCCAATAATCCAAAGGGGTGAGTTTTGATAGGGTTCGATCGAGGCAATCTGCAAGTGACCAAATGCCTTGCTTGGATTGCCGAGAACCTCAAGAATTGCGTAATCGAGTTCTTTGTTCGTCTCAACGGGATGCGGGGAAACAGTGAATTGTTTTGCTGACTCCGAAACGCCCTCCTGCGTGTAGCCAAGCACGAATTGAACGGCATCAATGCGTTTCACGCCGGCAGCCTTAACCTTGGGTATCTCCAAGATTCCAGGCACGCAATGATAGTTTGTCACCAGGTATTTGGGCGAGACAAGAAAACCGGTGCATGGGAAGATTTGGATGTTCGTCAGGATATCAAGTCGGCCCACCGGACCGCCTAATCGGGAGAACACAGACTTTGGATCGTAGTTGCTGATAGGCTCGTTGTTATAGTTGCCGATATGGGTTTCGAGTTCAGCCCCAGCGAATTGCTTGGATGACAGAACGACATTTCCAAAGTCGCTTCTCGGGAAGCCTACGATGTCCTGAGCTGAGGCAGCTACGGTGCCAACAAGAATTAGGACGATGCTTAAAATTATACGCATGGCAATTCCTCAATCTTTCAGGCGCAACCGCTAACGCGGCAGCAAATCTATTCGATTATCGAACGGGACAAGCTCCGCAGACTCCGGTCGGAGGATGTTTCGATCTCTTTGAGTTCAAGATCACCTTGTTCAATCCGCAACTTCATGTCCTTGAACTCGCTTTGCACGAACCGCGGTTTGAAGACGATAACGGATGGGTCGCCTGATCTACTCTTCTCCCAGCGCGGCCCAAAGCGGTAGACCCCGAAATACATGATTTTTGCCCTTGTTGCCTCCACACCGGCTGCGCGGCTGGCCGTGTAGAAAGCTTTGTGCACGTCCTTCCAGGGCCGTGATTTCGTTTCGCAATAGTGGTCGTGAATGACTGCTGCGCTGCGGTACTTTCCAGCAAACGGTCCGCCGATGACGCTCCATAGGGGGCCAGGGATTGATGCACCGTCAGTGATTAGACCTTTGGGCGCGTCCCAACGGATGCCATCGGGCGCGGTGTAGCTAACGGGCTGCAAGAGCTCCATCGATCGACCATCCGGCAGCCACTTGGCGACAAATTCTCCGTCGAGCCTCCCGAAGTCTCCAGCAACTGAGCTAGTGACCATGACAGCCGACGCAATGAATGGTGCTAAAAAACGCAAGACCGGACCCCGACCTTATGCCATAAAAACTCTTTAAGTATTTACACGATCACCACGGAGACGCAATTGGAGAACCGCCATAATATGCCAGCGTACGCGTTGATTTTTTTTGCTGTGTCGATTGTTATTTTTT
>JAJFHK010000161.1 GCA_021775655.1 Filomicrobium sp.
TCCTCAGCCGAAGGTACGTCGTGGATTGACGTATCGGCGATCAATACGGCTCGGCCGCGAGACAGCGCAAGGCTCACACCAATGACCGTGCGGTTCGGCGCTACATCAAGGACGCGATGCACATCCTTGAAAATCCCCGCCCAGCTTCGTGTGGCGCCCGAGACCATCGCATCGGCGTATCCGTGCGCGACCATCAATGCGGCAAAGACGTTACGCTCGTTCTGTACGATGCGCTGGCAGTCGCGTTTTAGATAGCCACGCCGCTGCAGACGTTCATAGAGGTACTCCGTAAACTCCTCGACATACGGGGAAAGTCTCGTGTCGTGCAGTTCAAACTCCGGGCGCAGCGCGATGCCAAGTCCCTCGAAGGTGTCTTTGACTCGCGTACCTGAACCAACGAGCAAGGGCTGCCCGAACCCTTGCGAATAAAATGTGTTGGCAGCCCGGATAACTGCTGGCTCTTCACCCTCAGCGAAGATGACCCGCTTCGGGTCGCCGCGCACACTCTCGAAGATCGATTGCAACCAATCGGAAAGTGGATCGAGTCGTCCTGTAAGACGCGCGACGTAGGCGTCCATGTCTGCGATTGGCGCAAGCGCGACGCCGGTGTCCATCGCAGCCTTGGCAACGGCAGGTGGTATTGAAGAAATGAGCCGCGGATCGAATGGGGCGGGAATAATATATTCGGGCCCGAACATCGGTCTGCGACCTTGATAGGCGCGCGCCACCTGATCGGGAACGTCTTCACGTGCCAGCGCCGCGAGCGCTTCGGCTGCTGCAACTTTCATCGCGGCATTTATTGTTGAAGCTTGCACGTCGAGCGCACCGCGGAAAATGAAGGGGAAACACAAGACGTTATTGACCTGGTTGGGATAGTCTGAGCGGCCCGTTGCCATAACTGCATCGTTACGGACCGCCAAAACATCTTCGGGTGAGATTTCTGGCTCTGGGTTTGCCATCGCAAAAATTATCGGCTTGTCGGCCATGCTCGCGATCATCTCGCCGCTGACGATGCCGCCCGCCGACAATCCCAGGAAGATGTCTGCGCCCTTGAGGGCTTCTTGAAGTTTGCGCATTTTCGTTTTGCGTGCGAACGGTTCCTTGTAGCGATCCATCAACTCCTTGCGGCCTTCGTAGACGACACCCTCGATGTCGCTGACGATGAGGTTTTCACGTTTGAGGCCCATCGTGACGAGGAGGTTGAGGCAGGCAAGCGCGGCGGCGCCTGCTCCACTCGCCACCATTTGAACCTCGTCAAGCTCCTTGCCGACGACCTTCAAAGCATTAAGGATGCCGGCAGCAACGACGATTGCCGTTCCGTGTTGATCGTCGTGGAATACGGGAATGTCGAGCAACTCTTTGAGCTGTTCCTCGATGATAAAGCAGTCGGGTGCCTTGATGTCTTCAAGGTTGATGCCCCCGAAACTGGGCGCGAGATATTTTACGGAATTGACGAATTCCACCGGGTCTTCCGTCGAAACCAGCAGGTCTATGGCGTCGATATCGGCAAATCGCTTGAATAGAGCACCCTTCCCCTCCATCACCGGCTTGGAGGCTAACGCTCCCAGATTGCCGAGACCGAGGATCGCGGTGCCATTCGAAACCACCGCAACGAGGTTGCCTTTGTTGGTGTAGTCATAGACAGCCTGGGGGTCCTCGGCGATGGCCTTGACCGGGACGGCGACGCCAGGCGAGTAAGCCAGCGACAGATCGCGCTGAGTCGCCAAAGGCTTCGTTGGAGTGATTTCAAGCTTTCCAGGCTTGCCCTGCGAATGAAACTGCAGGGCTTCCTGGGGCGTGAAACGCGCTTCTGTGAAGCGGCCGGGGTGGGACATGAATGGGGTCCAGAGGCAGGAGTGAGGGCAACGCCATGGCGCCAGCAGTTTCACTGGCGACCGTTGCTGTGGCGTGTTGGGCAACACGATATGTTGCAATGCCAAAGCGCACAACATACCCGTCTGACCAATGGTTTAGGCAACTTTTGTAGTTGACGGTAGGCTTTGCAGGGGTTTCCCCCAATAGCATTGGCAGGCTATGGCTGGCCGGACCTAGTGTGGGGATTCAGGAACTCGCCTACTTTAGCAGCGCCGTAGGGAGCGAATTCCTGAATCATAAACCAAGCTAGAATCATAGGCTTGCTCGTGTCCTTCTTGAACCAGAAGTTCGCTGAACGAGCGCTGCAAAGGTGCCGAACGTCTGGTTCAGGACACTAGGCGTATCCGGTCGTGCGGTTGGCGAAACGAATGTCGCGAATGAAATCCAAAACGAAGAATGGGCCACGCAGCGACACCGAGCGTACGGCGGCGGTCGAGGCAGCTATAGCCGCAGGTGCTACGCCTTCCATGGCCCAGTATCTGGAGATCAAGGCCGCCAATCCGGACAGTCTCTTGTGGTATCGGATGGGCGATTTTTATGAACTCTTTTTCGAAGATGCCGTCACCGCTGCAGCAGCACTTACCATCACGCTCACAAAACGCGGAAAGCACCTTGGCGAAGATATTCCGATGTGCGGCGTCCCAGTCGTTCGTGCCGATGAATATCTTGAACGGCTGATCCGCCAGGGCTACCGAGTCGCTGTCTGCGAGCAACTTGAAGATCCCGCGGAAGCGAGGAAACGCGGCGCAAAGTCTGTCGTAAAACGCGATGTCGTTCGGCTCGTCACGCCCGGTACGCTGACAGAGGACTCACTTCTCGAACCAACCGCCCGGAACTTTCTGACAGCACTTTTTCCAATTCCCGGCAATAACGGCTCCACCCAATCGTGCCATCAAGTCGCGCTCGCTTCTCTAGATATATCAACAGGAGAATTCGAGATCGGGACGACTTCGGGGACCGACCTCCCAGGTGAACTTGCACGCCTTGCGCCACGCGAAATTCTGAGCCCAGACAATGCCTCCGAAAATGCCAGCTTGAGCCGGGCGCTCTCGATTTCGCCCGCCGCCCAAACGCCCTTGCCAGCGGCCCACTTTAATAGCCGATCTGGTGAGCGCGATCTCAAAGCCCGCCTCGGTGTGGCCGATCTTAATGCTTTCGGTCAATTCTCCAGAAGCGAGCTTGCAGTAATCGGCGGGCTCCTCAAATACGTCGACCTCACACAGATAGGAAAAAGACCGGTAGTCCGCGCACCCCGGCGCGCCGCTGGCGATGCAGTGCTCCTGATCGATCCGTCGAGCCGCGCAAGCCTCGAATTGACCCGCTCGGTAAGTGGCGAAAAGAAGGGAAGTCTTTTGTCGGCGATCGACCGCACGGTCACGGGAGCGGGCGCGCGCGAATTGGCAGCTCGCCTGTCGAGCCCGCTGTGCGACATCGCTGCGATTAACGCTAGGTTGGATGCCGTTTCGCACCTGATCGACGAGCCGGACCTGCGCGAAGACGTGAGAAAAGTCCTTGCCGGCGCAACTGATATCGCGCGCGCCATTTCCAGGCTGTCATTCGGACGCGGTTCGCCACGCGATCTTGGATTCGTGCGCAACGGTCTGTCAGCTTCCGCAAACTGTGCCGGTCTAATTGCGGATGGTGCACGAGTCATGGGCCTTCCCGACGAACTTTATCGAATCGCTGCACGCCTCAATCTGGCATCCGGCCCACTTCTCGATGCCTTGCAGTCCGCCCTTGTCGAGGAACTCCCCGTCCACCGACGTGAAGGCGGTTTTGTGCGCATGGACTTCATGAAGGACCTCGACGAGGCCCGCCGCCTTAAGGAGGACGCGCGTCAGATCCTCGCTGAGCTAGAAGCCCGCTACCGTGAAGAGACCGGCGTAAAAACTCTCAAGGTTCGCCAGAACAACATTCTTGGCTTCTATATCGAGGTCACGCAGGGAAACGCCGAACCATTGATGTCGCCGCCGCTCGACAAGGTCTTCCGCCACCGCCAGACAATGGCCAACGCGATGCGATTCGTCACCGACGAACTCGCAGAAACTGAAGGACGAATCGCAACCGCCGCGGAGCGCGCACTCGCTCTTGAACAGGACGTATTCAACGATCTTGCCCGACGTATAGGGGAGGCCGAAGTTGAACTCACGGACATTGCATCCGCGGTGGCCGAACTTGATGTCGCCGCAGCACTCGCTGATCTGGCAGAGCGTGAGAATTACTGCCGGCCCGCATTACTTTCAGACCAGACCTTCGACATTCGCGCCGGTCGTCATCCAGTTGTCGAACAATCGCTAAAAGCAGCCAGCGAAGGCCCGTTCATCGAAAACGATTGCCTGCTTGGCCGCGCACCTGAAACCCCTGGCAGCAATCAACAGGACTACACCCAGCCGGCCCCAGACCCCGATAGTCTTCCGCCCGGATTTGACGACAGCCGCGCCGCCCGCATCTGGCTTGTCACCGGTCCGAACATGGCAGGTAAGTCGACCTTCCTACGCCAGAATGCCCTGATTAGCGTGCTTGCCCAAATGGGTTCGTTCGTACCTGCCGAGCGTGCTTCCATCGGCATCGTTGACCGGTTGTTCTCGCGAGTCGGTGCATCTGACGATCTCGCCCGTGGCCGGTCCACATTCATGGTCGAAATGGTTGAGACCGCAGCCATTCTCAATCAAGCCAGTGACCGCTCACTCGTCATTCTGGACGAGATCGGTCGCGGCACGTCGACGTTCGATGGACTATCGATTGCGTGGGCGTGTGTGGAATACCTGCACGAAGTCCGCTGCTGCCGGACGCTGTTCGCAACGCACTATCACGAGTTGACAGCACTTGCCGAACGCCTAGCTGAGGTCGCCAACGTAACGATCGACGTCAAGGAGTGGCGCGACGAAATTATTTTTTTACACAAGGTAAAGCCGGGTGCTGCCGATCGCTCGTATGGCATCCAGGTAGCAAAACTTGCAGGACTCCCCGCCGACGTTATCGCCCGTGCTGGCCAGGTCTTGGCCCTGCTTCAAGATGCCGACCGGAAAAATACGCGCACACCTGATATGCTTATGGATGACCTGCCGCTGTTCGCGGCTGTCAGGCCCGAAAATCCACTGGACGCCGGCGCAGATGTATCGGCGGTCGAAACCGAGCTGAATTCGATCAACCCGGATGAACTCACGCCGAAAGCTGCCCTTGACGCGCTCTACCGTCTAAAGGCGCTATTGAGTGAGAACAGCAGCTGAAGTGAACTCAGTCCAATTAGCAGATCGCGGTGCCGCGAATACGCAATTGACCATCGAAGGCAAAGACATAATGGAAAGCCCCGCCTCTGGCTCCGCCGCGATGATGTTGAAAGTTTTGCGGTCAGCTGATCCTCCCCCACCGACAAAGTATTTTGATCCGGAAGAACTGAAAAAAGAGCTAATCGGCATCGTCTCCGACGATGGCGGACCTGACAAGGCGCGGCCTCATTTCATCTCACGCGTCAAGGAAGTGATTGCTGCCGCCCGAGCACAGTCGCTATCCGAACTTAAGTCCGACGGGCTAGGCATCCGCTGCGCCGCAGGCCTTTCACAATTCCAAGACGATCTCATTTGCATGTTATTCGACCTTGTCGTCACCTATCGGTGCACGCCAGCCGAGCGTGAAGAAGTTGAGCATATGGCGATTGTCGCCACAGGAGGCTATGGCCGGGGCCTTCTTGCTCCGGGCTCCGACATCGACTTGTTGTTCCTAATACCTGGTGCCACCGGCAAGGGAGAGGCCAAGGCTTGTGAACGCCTGCTGTATTTACTGTGGGATCTAGGCTTTAAGGTCGGACATGCCACCCGCACGGTTTCCCAATGCGTGGAGCTTTCCAAGGCCGACATGACGATTGCAACTTCGATGATCGATGCGCGGTTGATCCATGGCAACGCTGCTCTCTTCGGAGACTTGCAGCACAAGTTCCGTAGGCAGGTGATCAAGAAAAACGTACGCGCGTTTATCGACGCAAAGATGGCCGAGAGAGATGATCGGCATCAGCGTTCCGGAGACGCTCGCTACAGGGTTGAACCCAACATCAAGGACGGCAAGGGCGGACTTCGCGACCTTCACACGCTACATTGGCTCTCGAAGGCGATCTACGATGATGACGTCGGTGAGGCAACGATTATTGCAGGTGTCTTCACCGAAGAAGAAGTGACAACATTCCACCGATGCGAGGAATTCCTCTGGTCGGTGAGATGCTTCTTGCACTTCCTTACAGACCGACCAGAAGAAAGATTGACCTTCGATGTCCAGGCGCAGATGGCCGAGCTGCTTGGTTATAAAGTTCATGGCGGCCAACGCGCCGTTGAACGTTTCATGAAGCACTATTTCCTGGTCGCCAAAGACGTCGGCGATTTGACTGGAATTCTCTGCGGCGCCCTGGAAATTCAACAATTCAAGTCGGCACCGACATTTCGAAGTGTTCTTGATCCGCTGAACTGGCAGACACGCCGCCAGATTCGAACCCGCACCGAATTTCGCATCGATAACGACCGCCTCAACGTTGCCGACTCTGAAGTGTTCGAGCGTGATCCTCTCAACATATTGAGGCTTTTCTCTCAGGCGGCAGCGACTGGCACGTTCCTTCATCCAAATGCTGTTCGGCTATTGCGTCAGTCGGGCCGTCTTGTCGATCGCAAAATGCGCGAGAGTTCTGCGGCCAACCGCCTCTTCCTGTCGCTTTTGACAGATGCGGAAACCGGCGCACTGTCGCTGCGCCGTCTCAACGATGCGGGCGTCCTCGGTCGCTTCATTCCCCCGTTCAGGCGCGTTGTGGGAATGACGCAGTTCAACATGTACCACCACTATACCGTTGACGAGCACCTCATCCGCACCGTCGAGAAACTGGGTGAAATCGAACGTGGTGTTTCCATCGAGGAACTGCCGCTGTCCACCGAACTGATTAAGACGATTAAGAATCGTAGAGTTCTTTACGTAGCAGCCTTCCTCCACGATATCGGAAAGGGCCGCCGCGAAGACCATTCTATTGTTGGCGCGCGCATCGCTCGTGAATTGTGCCCGCGGCTAGGGCTCTCCGCAGATGAGTCCGATACCGTTGCTTGGCTCATCGAAGAGCACTTGACGATGAGCAACATCTCCCAGCGCCGCGACCTTGCCGATCCGCGTACTATCCGTGACTTCGCCGACATCGTCAAAAGCCCTGAGCGGCTCAAGCTGCTGCTTATGCTCACGGCTTGCGACATTCGCGCTGTTGGTCCGGACACCTGGAATGGGTGGAAAGGGCAGCTGCTTCGCACGCTCTATAGCGAGACCGAGCAGCTCTTGAACGGTGAGCAAACAAATGAGGCCCATCGCGAAAGAATCGACAATGCGAAAAGCGCACTTGGGTCGGCACTGCGTTTAGAAGATTGGGAAGAGGCCGCGATAGGCGAACAACTTGGCCGCTTCTTTGATGACTATTGGCTGCGCTTCGAGACCGACGTGCAACTTGAGCATGCGCTTTTCATGGACGCCGCACAGAAAAAAGACGAGCGCCTCTCCATTGACTACAAGACGGACGCCTTCACCGCAGTTACCGAATTGACCATCCTCGCACCCAACCACCCACGGCTGCTTTCGCTATTCGCTGGCGCATGCCTATCGGTCGGGGCCGACATCGTTGGCGCGCAAATCAATTCAACGCGCGATGGCGTGGCACTCGATACCTTCCTGTTGCAGCGCGAATTCGATCAAGATGAGGACGAAAAACGCCGATGCGAACGCATTCGCGACGCGATTGTGCGTTACCTCAAGGGTGAAGCACGCGTGCAGAAGGTGCTGAAAGATCGTCGAACGGAGCACCGGATCGAAGCCTTTAGTGTCAGGCCGATTGCCGACGTCAGCAACGAACTTTCCGACCATTATACGGTGATTGAGGTTGAAGGGCGCGACCGATCTGGACTGCTTTACGAGCTTACCAGCGAGCTATCGGATCTATCGCTTGATATTTCGTCGGCCCATATTTCCACGTTTGGGGAAAAAGTTATCGACGCAT
>JAJFHK010000162.1 GCA_021775655.1 Filomicrobium sp.
AGTCTGGCAGCCAAGGCGCACGCGGTGCCCTGTCTTTTCGTAACAGATGCGCGGACACCGACGGCCGGGGCAACCGCTCGCCGTTGGCGGGTTGGTCTGAGCCGGGGTGTGGCTTCGTCGTTTGATAGAGATGCTCCGGGCGATGGCTGCAGCACCGTGGTGCTTGAAAAGCTGCGGTCTCCTTCAACAGTTTCAAACTGCGTTCCTGGTGTGGCTCTTAGCGGAGTGCGCGCCGGGATCTTGCAGGCGGGGAGGGTTAGCGGCCTCTCCTCCAGAGCGGACGGGCAAGACCCCGGAAACTGGTCTTCGGTAACGAAGCTGGTTTCCGGGGACGCATGAAGGTGAGCGGCGATGAAGCGCTTTGTTCACCTGTGGTTTCCCTATTGGCCAATTGAGCGAATGCGGCGTGTGCGTCCGCGGGAAATTTCCAAGGACATTTTTGATGATGGGTCTCTGGTACTGGTCACAAGTGGCGGGCGGGGCATCGAGATCACCGCCGTTAATGCAAAGGCAGCGGCGCAAGGGTTGTGGGTCGGCCAAGGGCTTGCCGATGCGCGGGCCTTGTTGCCGGGACTCGTATCGTTGCAAGCCGAACCGAAAGCTGATGCCGCCGCACTTAAGGCTCTGGCGCAATGGTGCGGGAGGTATGGTCCACAGCGGAATGTCCACGGTGATTGCGGTATCTGGATCGACGTGACCGGAGTGGCGCATCTTTACGGCGGGGAAACGGGACTTCTGGCCGATGCCGTGCGGCGTCTTCGAGGTTTCGGGCTCACGGTGCAGGCAGGGCTTGCCGATACGCCTTCAGCTGCTTATGCGCTGGCGCGATTTGCTGCCGGCAGGGGCGTAGATGCGCGGCGGTTTGCCATCATCGAGAAGGGATGTTTGCGTTCGGAACTGGCAAATTTCCCAGTCGAGGCTTTGCGGCTCGATTCCGATGCCGTCTTATTGTTGAAGCGTCTCGGGCTGAAGCGCATCGGGCAGCTCTACGATATTCCACGCGCCAGTCTTCAGCGGCGCTTCAATGAAACGCATTTCGGGCGCGGCAAGAGTGCCCGGAGCAGTAACGGAAAAGCTTCCGGTGCGCGCGGGAAAGTCAACAAGGGAGCACTGGCGGCGAGCGTCGTCCTGCGTCTCGATCAGGCGTTGGGAGAGATCACGGAGCCGTTGAAGCCGCTTGCCGAACCGTCTGTCCTCAAGGTGCGTCAGTCGTGGACCGATCCGCTGATTTCGTCCGAAGGGATTGCGGCTGAAGTCGGGGTGCTGACGTCGCGTCTTGTCGAACAGCTTAGTTGTCAGGGGCTCGGCTGCCGGCATGTCCGCCTGTCGCTGTACCGGGCCGATGGGACGGCTGCCATCGTGGAGGCGGGCACCAGCATGGCGTGCCGTGACGGCGATCACTTGATGGGTTTGCTGTCGGAAAAGTTTTCCGCCATCGACGCAGGCTTCGGTATTGATATTGCCGAGCTCGATGCGGTTTTGGCCGAGCCGTTGGAAGAGACGCAGCAGCGCCTTGGTGTTGGTGAAGGTAACGGTGCGGAAGAAACAAGAGCGTTGACCCGGCTGGTCGACCGGCTGGTCAATCGCCTTGGCCGGACAAAAGTGCAGATGCTTGAATCCTGCGCAAGCCATGTTCCAGAGCGGGCGCAACGCTTGAATCCGGCGCGGGAGCTGGTTGGCGGTCAGGGTTCTAACTTTCACCGGTGTGATGAAGGGGAAAAAAGTCAGTCGCCCAAGCCGCCGCGTCCGTTTCTTCTCTTGAGCCCGCCCGAGCCGATTAGTGTTTGCGAAGACCGTTGCGGGAGTAAGCCTGCCTCGTTCGTGTGGCGGCGGGTGCGAAATAGCATCGTGCGTTGTGAGGGGCCGGAGCGCATCGCGCCGGAATGGTGGCGGGATATCGGCCGGCCGGATGGGCGCGAAGCACCGATGCGCGACTATTACCGGGTCGAAGTGCAGGGCGGTGCGCGGTTCTGGATTTTTCATGAGCTGCCGGTGGATGGTGAGGCTTCCGAGGTTGAGAGTTGCGGCGGCGGGCGCTGGCTGATGCACGGACTTTATGGGGGCGGTGCGTGATGAGTGCTTCCTCTCCTCTTGATTCTGCGATGCTTCCTGTTTGTCAGCCCGGCTATGCCGAACTTCAGGTGACGACCAACTTCTCGTTTCTGCGCGGGGCTTCACACGGTGAAGAACTGGTCGCGCAGGCCAAGGCGCTGGGCCTCAAGGCAATCGCGGTGACTGACCGCAACACGCTTGCGGGCGTGGTGCGTGCGCACGTTGCTGCAAAGGAACTCGGGTTGAAATTCATCGTCGGTGCGCGGTTGGATCTCATCGATTGCCCAAGTCTTTTATGTCTGCCGCGTGACCGGGCCGCCTACGGGCGGTTGTCGCGTCTTTTGTCGCTGGGGCAGATGCGTGCGCCGAAGGGCGCGTGCGAGATATCGCTTGGAGATGTGGCTTCACATGCGGAGGGGCAGATTTTTATCGCGCTGCCGCCGGAGGGGTGGAGTTGGAGCAGTGAAGCCGATGTCAGTGATTTTGAAACGCAGTTGCGGCGGCTCAGATCGGCGCTTCGTTCCGTCAATACTTCGCAGGCTCGTGTTGAGCGGGCGCCGGGCTGCAGCCGCGATCCCGACTTTGAGTCAATCAAAGCCGGGAATGCTCCAGGCGGTGAGGTTTTCTATCTTTCCGCGACGCATTCGTGCCGTGGCGACGATCGTGCGCATATCGCTTGTCTGGGCGAACTGGCACAGCGCACAGGTGTGCGGCTCGTTGCAACGGGGGATGTTCTTTATCACACGCACCACAGGCGGCCGTTGCAGGATGTCGTCACCTGTATTCGCGAAGGCGTCAGGATCAGGGAAGCGGGGTTTCATCTTGAAGCCAATGGCGAGCGCCATCTGAAATCGCCCGCTGAAATGGCACGTCTCTTTTGCGGCTTTGAGGATGCGCTTGCGGCGACATCGGAGATTGCCGAGGCGTGCACGTTTTCACTCGACGAACTGGTTTATGAATATCCAGAAGAGCCGGTGCCGCCGGGACGTTCGGCGCAATCGCATCTGGAAGATCTTTCCTGGGGTGGGGCGTCGTGGCGCTTTCCAGCTGGCGTTCCGGACAATGTGCGGGCGATGCTGACCCGCGAACTTGAGATCATCGCGCAGCTTAATTACGCGCCCTATTTCCTGACCGTCCACGACATCGTCAGCTTTGCACGGGCGCGAGATATTCTCGCTCAGGGGCGTGGTTCGGCGGCTAATTCGGCGGTGTGTTATTGCCTCGGCATCACGGCGGTGAACCCGGCTGAGGTCGACCTTCTATTCGAACGCTTCGTTAGTCCCGAGCGCAAGGAGCCGCCCGACATCGATGTCGATTTCGAACACGAGCGGCGCGAAGAAGTGATCCAGTATATCTACGCGCGTTATGGCCGCGAGCGGGCGGGGCTTGCGGCAACCGTCATCTCGTATCGGGCACGTTCAGCGGTGCGTGAAGTCGGCAAGGCGATGGGGTTGTCGGAAGACACAGTTGCAGCTCTTGCCGGCATGGTGTGGGGAACGCGATCGGGCGATGCGCTGCCGGAAAGCCACATCCGCGAAGCCGGTCTTGATCCGCGTGACCCGCTGATTTCTCGCGTTATTGAATTGACGACAGAACTGATCGGTTTTCCGCGTCATCTCTCCCAGCATGTCGGCGGGTTCGTGTTGACGCGGGGGCCGTTGACGGAGGTTGTGCCAGTTGGCAACGCGGCGATGGAAGAGCGTACCGTTATCGAGTGGGACAAGGACGATATCGCAGCACTTGGGCTTTTGAAGGTCGATGTGCTTGGTCTCGGCATGCTGTCGTGCATTCACCGTGCGTTCGATCTTCTGAGCAAACATCATGGCCGGTCGCTGACGCTTGCCAAGGTGCCGCGCGAAGATAAGGCGACTTACGACATGTTGTGCCGGGCTGATTCACTTGGTGTATTCCAAGTGGAAAGCCGGGCTCAGATGAACATGCTGCCGCGCCTTAAGCCGCGCACGTTCTCTGACCTCGTGATTGAGGTGGCGATTGTCAGACCGGGGCCGATCCAGGGCGACATGGTGCTTCCTTATCTGAGACGGCGGAACGGACAGGAGCCAGAGCATTATCCCGCGCCT